>JAHFDV010000322.1 GCA_023248815.1 Myxococcales bacterium | reverse complement strand
AAGGTCTGGCACGGGCACCCTGTGTGGTTCGACGAAGGCAATCCGCTCGTGGGCTACTCCGTGAGAAAATCAGGCGTGCAACTTCTCTTTTGGAGTGGGCGCGTCTTCGACGAACCGGATCTTCTCCCGGAAGGAACCTTTCAAGCTTCACATGTATTCTACACGAACGTGGAGGAGATTCGCGTCACGAAGCTCGCGCGGTGGCTGCGCAAGGCAAAGAAGATGCAGTGGGACTACAAGAACATCGTCAAGCGGAGGGGAATGCTCGAGAAGATCGGTGAGTGGTGAACGTCAGGGCTCGCGTCACTCGACTCGAGTCACTCGACCCGCTCACTCGTCTAGCGCTTTACGAATCGCACGCTTGCGGCGCACATCCGCGACGACGAAAGCCGCGACGATGGCGGCGATCACTCCGAACGGCAGGAGCGCAAAACCGTAGCGACGAAAGGTGCGCGCGAACGGATTCGAAGGGCGTTGCCACGCACTCGCATACCGTTCTTGGATCGCGCGGCTGCTCGCCATCTTCGACGCGAGCTCGGAGACGGCTCGCTCGTCGAAGCTCTCTCGCGAGAGCGTCATCTTCATGGATCCGCTCTTTGCGCCATTGAGCCAGAGCGTCGTCGTGCTTCGCTCGTCGTCTCTTCGAATACGCACGCCGTTTTCGACCGCTAGCTCGCGAGTGCTCGGAGCCGATGCAAACCGCTGCGCGCCGTCGATCCGGAGATCGATGAGTCGGCGCTCGTCGTCGCCGGTCATCGACAGAGAGCAGCTCGCCTTGAGCTCCTGCACGTCGACGTGCTTCACGCCTCGGCCCGTGAGGCGGTTGACGTCATCGACGGTCACGACGCCTCGGCACTCGCTCGTCGCGTCGTCCAGCCACTGATAGAGGCCGAGCGGAAGCGCGAGCAGTGCGCCAACACCGACGACGTAGATACCCGCGACGCCGAGCATGACGCGCGGCGAGACCTCTTTCCCGTGAAAGACGCCTCCGTCGAATCGCGTGAACCGGTAGCGCTGCCCCCGGCGCATCGCGGTGACCGCCTTGACTACGACGAAGGCGGCGGCGCCGAACGACAGCAATGTCCACAGAATCAGACGAACGACGATGCCCGTGTCCACGGGGCAAACTAACCGAGAAATCGCGCCGTCGCGAGCCCTGCTCGCCATGCCGCGCGGGCGCGCATTTTCGACGCCAAATGACGCCTATTCTTCTTTCTCCTCCGGATGCGCCCATACGGGACGGAACATCACGGCCATTCGCGGCGCGGCGCGGCTCACCTTCGGGATCGCGTGTTGAAATGTTCGCTGACACGTTCCGCCCATCACGAGGAGGTCTCCGGATCCGAGGCTCCACGCGCGTGACGGGCCGCCGCCGTACTTTCGCACGAGAAACTTTCGTGGCGCGCCGAGGGATACCGTCGCAACGAGCGCCGTCGGAAGCCGACGGGCGACGTGGTCTCCGTGAAACGCAACGCTGTCTTTGCCGTCGCGATAAAACGCAAAGCTCAAGCGGTCGAAGGACGTGTTGTACCGTGCATCGAGCGCGCGTCGCATCACGCTCCAGATAGGGAGCGCGGGAGCATCGCCGGCGAGCGCATAGAGGCGCGGTACGGCAACGGTGCGCTCGTACATCTCTCTTTGCTCCGAGCGCCAATTCGCTTGGGCGAGCATTTCGGAGAACAAGGTCTCGTCGCCCTTTAGCCAGGAACGCTGCAATTCCAGCCACGCGCCTTCGCCGAGATCGATTCTCTCGAGGGATCCAAAGTGAGGATCGATCGAGACAGGCTCACGTCCGAAGAGTGAGGTCTGCAGAAGGGAAGGTGAGGGTCCGTGTGGAGCGCTTTCCGCCACGCCAAAGCCGTAGCACTACTAGGCGCACCTTTCTTCGAGGGCGCTTTTTGGAGTTTGCTCGGAGCCGTCCCTACATCTGCGCGATCGCCATTCTTCACGTTTTCGAGCTCCAACGCGTGGGCGTTGCAAGTTTGAATGGTTTTGCGAACGTTTCGGGTCATTGACTCTGCGCGCTGGCTACACAACCATTACGGGCATCCATGCCTTATTCCTTTCTTCTCAATGCCGGTGGTCGTTCGCTCTTCTCGCTCGCGTTCTTCGCGACCGTCGCCACGAGCGCTCTCAGCGCGTGCAGCAGCGACGAATCGAACGAGCCGACACCGCAAGTTGATGCCGGCGTCGATTCGGGCCCATCGCTCACCCTCACGCCGACGATCTCGCCCGTGACGGATTTGCCCGCCGGTGCGATTTACGCAAGTGCCGTTCCTTATGGGACCGATCCGATGCAGGTCGTCGACGTCTTCCTTCCCGCAGCGACCGCACCCACGGCCGCGGTCCTCTACATCCACGGCGGCGGATTCACCGCGGGCAGCCGAGCCGAACCCTACAAGAGTGGATCTGGGATTCGCGCGACGCTCGCAGCGGGCGTCGCGGTGATCAGCGTCGAGTATCGCCTGCTGCTTGCGCCCGGCACGGAGACCGAAGGCGTCATCAAGAGCCTCCACGACTGTGAGCGCGCGCTTCAGTTCGTTCGCAGCAATGCGGCGGCGCTGAACATCGATCCGACACGCGTCGGGTCGACGGGCGTCTCCGCCGGTGCCGGCGCTTCGATGTGGCTGGCGTATCACGACGACATGGCGGACCCGACGAGCGCGGATCCGATCGCCCGCCAGAGCACGCGCCTCAAGGCCATCAGCGCCGTGTGGCCGCAAGCCACTTACGACATCCTCCGCTGGGCTCCGGACGTCTTTGCCGGAGAATACGCGTACATCACCAACGACACGTTCCTTTCGGTCGAAGCGTTGCGTGTACAGATCATCCAGTTCTACGGCTTGGATATCGCCTTGAAAGGCGACAGCGCCGCTCTCCTCGCGGCGCTCAATACTCCCAAAATGCTGGCCTATCGTGCCGACGTCGACATGCTCGCAGAGCTGTCTGCGGACGACGCGCCGACGTACCTCGCGGTCGAGAAGCCGGATCTCACTCCGCTCGACGCGCAGTTCGACGTGCTGCACCACCCGCTTCACGCCTTGACCGTCTACAACCGCGCCAATGCGGTTCAAACGACGGTGAGCGGCGACATTCCGGCGTACAGCATCACGAGCGGCGCAGCGCCAGGATCGGACGCAGCCTTCAGCTTCGTCGTCGGCCGTCTCGCCGCGCCCTGAGCGGACAGATCAATTGGGCCGCTTCGCGCGCCACGCGGCGATGTCCGCCGCGAGCTTCTCTCGATCATCGTAGTAAATCGGGAAGAGCTCGAAGTTGCCCGTGAGGTGACAGAGGGCCGTTGCCTTCGTAAGCTCGAAGTTCTCGTCGTCGCCCTTTGGCGCGCCGACGAGAAAGTGGTGCATCACGCTCGTTACCTCGGGATGCGGCTTGTCTTGCAAGAGCTGCAACACGGCGCAGCGCTCCTCCCAGGTTTGCATCCGAGCGTAGAGCGCGACGAGAGACTCGACGTGCGCGAGCGTCACATGCTGCCGCCATGTCTCGATCGCTTCCCAGTCGAGCGCGCGAACCATCGCTTCGAAACTCTCCATGATCTCTTCGTGACTCGCCATCTCGTGGTCTTTTCAGCGTTACCAGCCACCGTTGCCGAAACAAAGCGTGCGCCTTGCCTTCGTATTCGAAACGGTCTTGAGTGCTTCCCATGTGTGATGACGACTCGCTCGACGACATGCTCGAATACAAACTCCGCGCCGACACGCTTTCGCGTCGCAGCTTCGCGGCTCTGACATTCGGAGCGGGCGTTGCATCACTTCTTCCGCTGGCAGCGTGCAAGCCGACGGATGCGAAAACGCCCGACGCAAAGGCCGCGAATCCGACTGCCGCAGGCGCTCCAGCGACGACCGAGTCGGAGGTGAGCATCGCGACGCCCGACGGCGCGTGCGACGCCTACTTCGTCCATCGAACCAACGCTTCCGATCCCGCAGTGATCGTCTGGCCCGACATCTTCGGTCTCCGCCCTGCATTCCGGCAGATGGGAAAACGTTTGGCAGAAGCGGGATACGCGGTGCTCGTCGTGAACCCTTTCTACCGGCAGAAAAAAGCTCCGACCTCGGTGCCGCACGCCAACTTCGAAGATCCGGCGACGCGTGAAGCATTGATGGGACTCGCAAAGGCTCTCACGCCCGACACTGCGACGACGGATGCGAAGGCGTTCGTGGCTTGGCTCGATCAGCAGCCCGCAGTGAACGAGGCGAAGAAGATCGGAACCACCGGGTACTGCATGGGCGGCCCCCTCGTGATGCGCACCGCCGCGACGATTCCGGATCGCATCGGAGCGGGAGCCACGTTTCACGGTGGTGGACTCGTGACCGACAAGCCGGAGAGCCCGCACCTATTGATTCCAAAAATGAAGGCGCACTTCCTCGTCGCCGTTGCCTCGAACGACGACGGAAAGCAGCCCGAAGCGAAGAGCGTATTGAAAGACACATTTGCGAGCGCATCGCTCCCTGCGGAGATCGAAGTGTACGCGGGTGCGATGCACGGGTGGTGCCCGCCGGATTCGCACGTCTACAACGAAGAAGCCGCAGAAAAAGCGTGGGCGCGATTGCTCGCGCTATTCAAAGAAGCGCTCGCATAAGCAGCGAGAGCGTACCTCGACGCAACGAGAGAGGTGATCTCTCGCGCGCGCGTCGAGGATGAGCTCGTGGGCGTTGTCGCGCGTCGGCTTACGACGGAATCGTCGCGACTGGGATGCGCGCACGAATGAAGCGCTCGATATCGACGAGCATGGACTTCTCCTCTTTCGCGCAGAAAGACAACGCGATTCCGCTCGCGCCGGCGCGACCCGTTCGACCGATGCGATGCACGTAGGTCTCGGCCGTCTCCGGCAGGTCGAAGTTGACGACGTGCGAGATGCCGTCGACGTCGATCCCGCGTGCCGCGAGGTCGGTGGCGACGAGTACGCGCGTCGTTCCGTTGCGGAACTGCGAGAGCGCACGTTCACGAGCGCCATGCGACTTGTTGCCGTGAATCGCGAGTGCGCCGATGCCTGCGCGTTCGAGATTTTCGGCGATGCGATTGGCGCCGTGTTTCGTGCGCGAAAAGACGATTGCGCGTTCGACCTTCGGATCCGCGAGAAGGTTCTTCAAGAGGTCGCGCTTTCCTTCGCGCGTGACGAAGATGACGCTGTGCTGAACGCGTTCGGCCGTCGTGACGTTCGGTTCGATTTCCACGCGAACGGGGTTGTCGAGCATGCTGTTGGCGAGCTGCGTAATCGCAGAGGGGAACGTCGCCGAGAAGAAGAGCGTGTGGCGCTTCTTGGGAAGGGCGGCGGTGATGCGCTGCACGTCACGAACGAAGCCCATGTCGAGCATGCGATCCGCTTCGTCGAGGACGTAGCGTTCGACTTGATCGAGACGGAGCTTTCGCTGCTGCATGAGATCCAAGAGGCGCCCCGGCGTTGCGACGAGAATGTCGATGCCGCGACGAAGCTCGTTCTCTTGTTTCATCTGGCTCACGCCGCCGTAGATGACAGCGTGGCGAATCGAAGTGCCACGACCGTAGGCTTCGATGCGCTCGCCGATCTGTGCCGCAAGCTCGCGCGTCGGCGTGAGGATGAGCGCGCGAATCGCGCCCGTAGAAGGCGCCTTCGAAAGGAGATCGAGAAGGGGAAGCGCGAATGCAGCGGTTTTTCCCGTTCCGGTCTGTGCGCAGGCGAGAACGTCTTTGCCTTGCAGGACGTGCGGAATGACCGCGCTCTGAATCGGCGTCGGCGTCAGGTAGCCTTCTTTTGCAACCTCGCGCAAAATCTCCATCGAGAGACCGAGCTTCGAAAAGTCGCTCTCGAGAATGCGCGCTTTCTCTTCATCGGTGAGCACCGAGAGAACGGGACGGGGGCTATTGTCGACGCGCGCTGCTTGCGGCTGCGCCTGACGGTCCGAAAACGGACGATGGCGGCCATCGTTGTTTCCATGACGCGGGCCGTTCTGATTCGGACGCGCTTCGTTGCCGTAGCGCGGATTCGGTTGCCGCGGACGACCATCGAAGGATTGACGAGGAGCGTCTTGCCTTGGCCGCGAATCGGACTGCGGACGAGGAGCGTCTTGGCGAGGTCGCGAATCGGCATAGGGCCGAGGAGCGTCTTGACGAGGTCGCGAATCGGCGTAGGGGCGCGGCGCGTCTTGGCGAGGCGCGTCTTCGCGCGGGGGAGCGTCGGCTACCTTGTAAGGGACGAAACCTCCCGTACGTGCGGGAGAAGGACGACCGGAACCGCCACGGCTAGGACGCCGTGCGTTTGGATTGAAAGTCATTTAGGTGGGCTCGTTCGCGGCGGCACTCTGTGAGAGTGCGAGAGGAACCGTACGATGCCGCGTGGCCTACGGAGTAGCGCGCCGATCGCGCTAGGGGTTTTGCCCGGCCATTCGACCTGGGCGCTGATCACAATTTTCGGAATCAGTTGGCGGGTAGTTAGCTCGCTTTCATCGACTGAGCAAGGACGTTGCGGGCGATTGCGCGAGAGAGAGCCAACGCACCGCGCGCGTTTCCACGCGAAGGTCGTCTTCGATGAACGTCAATCGATTCGAAAAATCAGGCGGATCGTCGCTGCGCCATGGTCGTGGAAGGCTTTTGGAAAGAAGATGGTGGCTGGGCCGAATTCGTCTCGAGCTATCGCTTCCGATCAGCGTGCGTGCGGAACAAGGCATCCCAAATACCGGTGTAGAAACCATAGTTGCCCGTCGGCACCTGATGGTGCTGCGCGTGGAACGTGCTCGTGCCGAGAAGCCGCGGGGCGTTCGGGAGAATCTCGACTCCCGTATGCCCGATGACGCCGAAGAGCGTGTTGACGGCGAGGTAGATGAGAATGCCGCCCAGCGAGAAGCCATGCGTGCACAGGAGCGCGATCCACATCCCGCCGAAGCCCAATACCTCGACGGGGTGAAGCACGAACAACGTCAACGCGCGCGGGCGGTCGTAGCGGTGATGCACGCCGTGCACGAAGCGGAAGGCGAGTGGATGATGGGCAATTCGATGCGTGACGTACATCGCGAGGTCCATCGCAAGAGTGAGAACCGCGGCGTCGAGAAACCAG
>JAHFDV010000321.1 GCA_023248815.1 Myxococcales bacterium | reverse complement strand
AGAAGCTGCTCGACCTGAGTCTCGATCAGCTTGCGGCGCTCCGTGCGGAGGCGCCGAATGTAAGCGTAGGGGCCGATCGCCGCGACGATGAGGATGAGAAGGTGAACATAGAGTGGGACCTCCATCGCGAATGCGCCGAGAATGAGCGCGACGCCTCCGACGAGCTGCCCATACGCAATGATGCGCGGATTCGTGAAGATGAACATCGCGCGGAGCTCGCGCTCGAGATAGGCGATGTAGCGATTCCAAGCGAGTGCGCCCGGACCTTGCGCATCGGTCATCACGGCGAGCATCGTGCCGAAAATTCCGATGCCGATCGCTGCGATACCAGCCGTCAGGAGCGTCGTGCGCCCTGCGTGCCCTTCGAGCCATACGGGAAATGGAATCATAGATAGTTCTCCCCCCGTTTCACGAGCCCCATCACGATGAACGTATTCAAGAAGGAAGGCAGATAGCCGGTTGCGCGGAACTCGCCTTCGACCTTGCCGGCCGCGGAAGTGCCGAGCTTCACGAACTCGAAGATCGGTCGAAGTTGGACGTCACCTTCTTCGATCCCGATGACCTCGGAGATGGCGGTGATTTTGCGGGTGCCATCCGCGAGGCGACTCTGCTGAACCACCATGTGGACGCTCGACGCGATCTGCTCGCGAATCGCGCGCACCGGGAGATCCATTCCGCCCATGAGGACGAGCGTCTCGAGACGTGCGATCGCTTCTTCGGGAGAATTTGCGTGCGTCGTCGTGAGCGAACCGTCGTGACCGGTATTCATCGCTTGCAGCATGTCGAGGGCTTCACCGCCGCGGCACTCACCGACGATGATGCGATCTGGGCGCATGCGGAGCGCGTTGCGTACGAGATCGCGAATTGTGTACTCGCCTTTGCCTTCGAGATTGGGCGGACGCGTTTCGAGCGAAACGACGTGGGGCTGCTTGAGCTGGAGCTCGGCTGCGTCTTCGATCGTCACGATGCGCTCGTCGGACGGAATGGCTCCGGAGAGAACGTTGAGCAGCGTCGTCTTTCCGCTACCGGTGCCGCCCGAGACGACGATGTTTCGTTTGGCGATGACCGCGCGCTGAAGAAAGAGCGCCATGCGCGGCGTCATCGAGCCGTACTGCATCAGCTTGTCGATCGTGATCGGCGTCTTCGCGAACTTTCGGATGGTGATGCACGAGCCGCGAAGCGCGAGTGGGCGAATGACGGCGTTCACACGTGAACCGTCTTTCAAACGAGCGTCGACGAGCGGTGAAGACTCGTCGATACGACGGCCGAGAGGAGTGACGATGCGCTCGATGATGGCGCGAACGCGCTCGTCGTCCGTGAAACGCGCGCCGGAGAGCGTGAGCTTGCCGCGCTGCTCGATGTAGATCGTGTACGGATCTACGACCATGATTTCATTGATCGACGGATCCGCGAGAAATCGCTCGAGGGGGCCGAGGCCGAGCGCTTCGTCGACGAGCTCTCCGAGCAGCGCATCGCGATCGACGTTGGCGGGAATGCGTGCATCGAGAGCGATCAAAATACGACGCAGCGCGCCGAGCACCTTCGGGCGCATCGACGGGTCGTCCAACTTGGATGCGTCGATCGTGCTGAGATCGAGCTGCTGCAGGAGCTGACGGTGAATCTCTTTGCGGAGTGCGACGTCGACTCCGCCGTTGTTGTCGATCTGCGCCCGACCATTCACGAAGGGAACTTCGCGCGTCATCTGGAGCGCGGGTGCGCTGCCCGCCGGAGCCGGCACCGATCCCGTGATGTTGAGCGGCCCCGTGAGCGGGCCCGTGATCGGATTGGCGCTCGTCATCGCAAGCGGTAGCGCGCCCGAGGGAAGCGGTGGCGGCACGCTCGTGCGCGCCGGCGGCACGGAGGGCTTGGCGCGCGGCGCTCCCGAAGGCTGCGCAAGCGCCGGATCGAGCGAGAAGAAAGTGACCTGACAATCGCCCATGACGATGGGCGTGCCGTACGGCATCTCGATCGACTCGCGTCGCAGGAGCGAATTGCCCGCGAGCGTGCCGTTCATCGAAAGATCTTCGACGACGATCGAGCGCAGCCCCACCGTCACGACGGCGTGCTGTCGCGAAACGAGATCGCTCTCGAGGCGCAGCACGCATTTCGCATGTCTTCCGATGGAGATCGGAGCATCCGCGGAGACCAACTCTTCGCGATTTAGCTCAGCTTTTTCCGATCGAATGACCGCGCGTATCTGCATGGTGCTCGGGATCTCGCGGCTACTTCGCCGCTGGAGGGGTCTTGTTGTAGGAATTCACGTCGATGCTCGATCCGCTGAACTCTTCGTAGCCTGTGATCGCATTGCGAATGACTTCGAGCGAGGACTTGGGAACGGTCTCGATGATGCTCGGGATGATGAAGATCGCGCCTTCGTCTTCGTTGACCTGATCGTCATGCGTTCCGAAGAGGAGCCCGATGATCGGAATCATGCTGAGTCCCGGAATGCCTTTGACGGAGTGACGCTGATTGCGCGTCTGGAAACCGCTGAGCACGAGCGCTTGTCCGAGCTTCATCGTCACGAGCGAGCCGATCTTCGAAATTTCTTTGTTCGGAAGCTGCGTTCCCGAGCTCTGCGGCGGAAGGAAGTCCGCGACCTCGGAGTCGACCTTGAGCTCGATCTCGCGCGAGGCGGTGTCGAAGCGCGGCGTCACCGTCACGTTGAAGCCGGACGAGATCTTCACGAGCGCCTGATTCGCAAGCGAGTTGGTCGCAAGGAAGTTCGCTTCGACGCCGGTTTGGAACGTCGTCTCCGTTCCGTTCGACGTCACGAGCGTCGACTGCTTGAAGACCTTTACCCAAC
Source organism: Myxococcales bacterium (assembly GCA_023248815.1). Classification (GTDB taxonomy): domain Bacteria; phylum Myxococcota_A; class Polyangia; order Polyangiales; family Polyangiaceae; genus JAHFDV01. The sequence continues at coordinate 4,265 of JAHFDV010000321.1, read as the reverse complement.
CGTAGCGCTGCGAGATGTCGATCTGCGGCATCGGATGGTTCAAGACGGAGGCCGTCGCATTCGAGGCCGTCGACGCTAGAAAGTCGATGTCGAACTTCGACTGAATGGCGGTGCCGCCGAGCGTTGCCGGCCAGCCGAGGCCGACCGTGTAACCGTTGTTGCGGTTGTACTTCACGTAGAAGAAGTCGATGCGAACGAGGATGTGGCGATCCGCCGCCGTATTTCCGATGACGACGAGCGATTCGACCTGACCTGCGTAGAGCGCGGCGATCTGCTGGATGCGCTTGAGGTCTGGCTCTTTGTTGACGCCGCCTTCGATGAAGATACGACCGCTCACGCGACGGAGACGAATGCCGGGAATGCCTTCGAGCAACTCTTGGAGGTCATGCTCGACGCGCGCGATCGGGAACTTCGTGACGTTGATGTTCCACGTGACCTGCGACCCGTCGTCTTTGATGAGGAGCAGCGTGGTGGAGCCGTCTTTGCGCGCGGCAACGACGAACTGCGAGTTGTCCGTCGAGAGACGAACGTCCGCGATGCCGTCCTGGCCCACTGAGAAGTTACGAACTCCTCTCGCCGGAATGGTCTTGCTCTCACCGATCGCGAGGTTGAGCTCTTCGTAACGTTCCCCCTGTGCCTTCTGCGCGAATGCTTTCGTCGTCGAAGTGAAAACTCCGAGAGAAGAAATCGCCAAGAACGCAAACTTTACAATCGATCGTTTCATCGGTTTTTGAAGGACCTTTCCGCTTCTATCGGATGAACCAACATCTTCGTCGTCTCGAACTATTTTCAAAGAATCGTGCGCCGCGCAGGGCGCGATCAGCGCCCGTTCTTCTTGTCGCCGAGATTGATCGGACCTTCGGGGCCTTTCGCCGTGGGCGCGGGCCGACCGCCGGCGCTTGCTTGGCGCGCGTTGTCGAGCTCGGCACAATCGACGTCGGGGTATTCGCCCGTGCGCGGATCGTTGGGATTGCGAATGGCGACCGTGAGCCGCCCTTGCTCTGCAGCCACTTGAAGAAGCTGCGTTTCGCTCGGCTGCAGGCTCAACGTGAGCAGCGAGTCGCGCTCTTGTTGCGCGCGCTGGTTGTCTTGCTGCGCTTCAGGATTCGTTTCGATGCCCTTCGCGAGCACGAGGATCTTCTGAAGAATGATCGCCGCTTTGCACTTCTGATTTTGCTTCTGCGTGACGACGAGGACGTCGACGTAGTCGCCCGGCTTCACGAGCTGGATTCCGTGGTCATCGCGCGAGGTGCGGATGGCAACGCCGCGTCGGCCAGGCGTGATGAGCGACGAGAGGTCGCGACGCTCTTCGCTGGACGTAGTGAGGTCGGTCCACATGATCGTCTGGCCCGGCTGAATCGGCGTGCTCAATTTCAGCCCGATGACCTTGGACTTTTCCGCCATCTTGATGGCGCGCTCTTCGACGTACGCGAGCGGAACTTCTTTCGTATCGACGTTGTCTTCCGTGATGGGAGTGCCACGATCGATGTTCTGTTTCGCAACGAGCAGGCGGATGCGCTCACCTCCCGATTCGGTCTTTTCGAACTCTCGAATGTAGAGGACGAGGAGGATGACACCTAGCGCCGCGACCGCGAGGGACACGAACAGAGCTACGCGATTCATTGTGTGCGAGTCTAAACGAGACCGACGCTCCGACTCAAACGCAATCGCGCGTCATTTCGGCGAGATACGCGTTTCGGACTCACATTGTGCGCGACGATCTGCGCGCGCTTAGATACAGGCGCGCCCCTCTCGACTGCGTCCGCGCCGCTCTTGAGCGCGCAAACGTGAGGTCATTGCGGAGCGCGAGCGAACGCGCAGGCCAAGAGCGTCCCGATGAAGATCGAAGGTCCCATCCGAAACCAACTCATGAGCTGAGGAGACGCCTCGCGACGCCGCTCTTTTTTCAAGAACGGGTTGAGCAGAAGAAAGAGCGCATTCTTCATCGTGGGGAGGAGCTTCCCCTCGTACGCCAAAAACGCAGGGGCGATGAGACAAGCGGCGATGAAACTGTAGAGCTCGGCTTCCATTCCGAGCATCGGGCCGAGAAGGCCGCCGATCCCAGCGAGGAGCTTCACGTCTCCTGCACCGATCGCGTTCTTCCAGAACATCAACCAGGGGACGAGCCCACAAAACAAAATACCAACGATGGAGAGGCCGCCCTCGATCCAAACGTTGGTCGTGAATCCACGCTCGGCCCATGCTTTGAGCCCTAAATGCAGAATCGGGGCAATTCCAATCGCTCCATGAGTGAGCTTGTTTGGAATGTGCCCCGTTCTCCAATCGAAGAGCGCACCAGCGGCGGCGAGTGCCACCGCCAGCACGAACACGATGATCATGTGACCTGAGTCAGCCGATCAGGCGGAGATCAGTTGCCGATTTCGGTCGTCGCCGAGCTCGCACGGTTCTTCACCGCGCCGCCGAGCTTCGTGATGACGGCCGCGCCGACGATGAGAACTCCGAATAGGAGGAGCGCGTACTCGACCATGCTGGCGCCGCGCGCCTTGCTCATTGCTTTAAGGGCTTTTTCGGAACGTTTGATGGCTTTGTTCATGGGATTACCTCTTCTCTTTCCTAGTCTGCAGCAGAGTTCGTCTACTGAGGAGTCGGGTTGCTGTTCGGTGTCTCGGTATTTCGCTTTTTTACTTCGCTCGTGAACCGGACCCGAATCAGGTCATGAAGCGCGAGCACTGACAGGGTCTTTACATAGTCCATGCCAAATCGGCATTTCAACTTAAAAAGAAAAATATGCTGGAATGACTATTCTTTCCCTGATTCAATTTTATAACACAGGAAGAATTATCCGGCAACCTGGTACAACTTCTATCCATTCATGGATGCCTCTCGATCCGGCGTCAACATGCTCAAAAGTAGGCAAAAAGTAGATCGAAACGATGCCACGTCTTTGAAGGAAGGACGCGATCTTCTCTCGTCGGCTCTCTTCCGGTGAGGCCCCATTTGGCTTTCGCTGACCATCTTGATACGATGATCGGATGCGCGGCTGGCCCCTTCTCATGTTTCTAACGGGGTGCTCCAGCATGGTCACCAAGGAAGACAACAGCGGTTACCCGGTGGAAGTTTCCGTCGAGAGTGACCCCGGCCGACCCCTCTCGGGTGTCGCAATTGTGCGGCAAGGCAGCACGAAGACGCTGAACACGACGGGAGTAACGGGAAAGGCGAAGTTCGTTCTCCACGGCAACGTGGGAGAGCTCGTGACGCTCGAAGTGAAGTGCCCGCCGGATTTCCTTCCCGCGAAGCCGATCGCCGCCAAGCTGCAACGCTTCGTCTCGAACGAGCCCATTCGGCACAACGTCTCCTGCACGCCGCTCAAGCGACGCGCCGTATTCTCCGTCGTCGCCGACGCCGCCCCGGGGGCCTTTCACAAAGAGAAGGCCGTGCCGCTCGCGGGTCTCAAGGTGAAAGTCTTCGGAATGGATCAGGGCGTCACCGATGAGTCGGGAACGGCGCACATCCTTTACGACGCGAATCCGGAAGAGCTCGTGAAGCTGAGCGTCGAAGCGCCCGAGGGCTACGCGAAGAAGCTCACCCCCGCCGTACTCCCTTTCGACGTTCGCATCGAGTCGCGCGACGCGATCTATCCGATCGCCGCGACGTTCCACGCGCCGAAAGAAGCGCCGAAGCCGCAGGTGAAGCCAACCGGTCCCATCAAGGTGCACTCCGGTCCGATCCGGATCTGAGACTTTGTAGAATTTTTTCGTCCCGTCGCGCGGACATCTGGGAGGACGCTTTGCCCAGCCATGTCCTTCCTTCGATGGACTCGCGAGAGATCAGCGCCGAAGGATCGAGAAGATCGAAGAGCGATCGTCGGTGAAGGTGACGAATCCGGGCTTCGCGACGAGGGGCTTCCACCCGCGGTGTTTGCTCACGATGCGCGCGAGTGCGAGCTCGTCTTTGGCGAGCACCGCCCAATGCGATGATGTCGCGCCCGTTTTCGGATCGATCTCGCCTTCGACGAAGACCTCCTTCTCGTAACCCCGAAAGTCGATGCTGGCGGCAAGCGAGGCAAGGACGGGACTGAGATCGAGATTGTGATTCGAGATGTGAAAGGCGAGCACGCCGTTCTCGTCGAGGCGCGACGCGTAGAGCGCGGCCGCTTCGCGGGTGATGAGATGCATCGGGATCGCATCCGAACTGAACGCATCGACCACGAGCAGCGTGTACTTTACATCGTCGCGCGCGAGCTCGAATCGAGCGTCTCCGAGAACATGGCGAACGCCCGCCTCGTGCGGAAATGCGTCCTCGAG
>JAHFDV010000320.1 GCA_023248815.1 Myxococcales bacterium | reverse complement strand
CGCGGCTTCGATCTTCGTGAACGCCGCCTCTTCGATTTTTTCGCCGATCGGCGGCGAGCCCCATTCGACGACTTGCCCGCTTCCCTGCGTCTTGCTCATGAGCGTGAGGCAGCGCGGACCCGAACAATCGAGGCCCCACGCCGAATCGATGGCTTGGAGCGGTGTGACCCGCATTTTTCCGGGCTGCTCACCGATGGAGACGATCGCCGTCGAAGGCGTGCAGGCACCTTTTTGATCGCACGCGCGCAGGACTCCTTCGAGGAAGACCGCGTCACCCCGCGTCGAGATTTCGGGCGATTCCAAGAAGCAAAGCGGCGGTGATTCGAGAGCTCCGCCGCTCTCCAAAACTCGCAGACACTTTCCCTCGCCCGGCTCTTCGGATCGCAAAAGCAGACCCTTGCCTGCGAAAGCAACGATGCTGCGTGCGTTCTTCTGAACCGCGGGGGTCTCGCGAACGTTCTCGGTCGTGCTCTTGCGCGCGTGGGGATCGAGATCGGAGAGATCGGTCCAGGCGATTTCGGTTCCGAGGTTGGAGACGTGCAAGTCGATCTCGGCGCCGACCTCCTTGGCGAGCGCACGATCGCTCTTCAAAGCAAGCGCATCCGAAAATGTTCGGTAGTGAAGCTCGGTGAGTACTTTTCCGCGATCGATCGTGAGGAGACCAAGGCCACCTTCGACCTCTGCGACTTGCCAGGCGATCGATCCGACCGCGAGCGGTGTGGGCGCCGAAAGCGCTTCGAGCTTCGAATTGATGCGTAGTGCACGCAATTCTGCGCTCTCGTCTTCGGAGCGCTCTGCCCACACCAAGATCTCGCCATCGACACTCGGAACGACATCCATCCAGAGCACGTCTTTTCGAGGCGCGGCGACATAGACGCCGTCGTCTTCGTGAGCGTGGGAGACGCCAATGCGCGTTCGTGTCCCGGAGCCCGTGGTCCAGGCGACTACGAAGTGATCACGAACGGCACGCGTGACGATCTCGTTGACCTCTTCTCCGCGACTCAAAAAGTAAATGGGCTCGGCTGCTTTCGCGCCGTCGACGAGCTTTCGTGCTTCGACGTTCCACACCTTCTTCTCGCGGTCGGGCATGGCCCAAGCGAAGAGGCGTTCGTTTTTCAGATGGACGGTTTCGGGAGCAACGTGTGCGCCGTCGAACTCGCGAATGCGGATGCCGTCGCCCTTGGGCCCTTCGAGAACGACGTCTTTCGACGGGGCACGCGGTGGACTTCCGCACGCGGCTAAAATCGCGACGAAGGCGACGGCGCCGCCGACCGGGCGACGGGAGCGCTTTGGCAAACGCGAAGAAGACGAAAAAGAAGGGGCAAAGCTCACGGCGTGCAATCTAACACGCCACTCGCCTCGCCCCTTCCCGGACCTTCGCAACTGTCTCTCCGCGCTCCCCGTTCCGCTTCGAGAGAGAGAGAGAGAGAGAGAGAGAGAAGGCGCTTGGTCGGCCGTGAATACGGGCTCGTTGCCGTGGTCGACATCTCGCGGCCGAGCCGTACCGTGTGACGCGCGCGCGTGCAACTCGTGTAATCTGGAACGCATGGCGGACGACAAGGTCGCTCAGAGCTCTTCAGGCCGAAATGATGCTGCGCCTTCGGCATTTCGCGCGGTCCCGCGCACGGGAGTCATCTTCGTAACGACGGAAGCCGCGAAGCTCGGCTTCAGTTCGAGCGATCCGGACTGGTGCAATCTCGGGCAAGGTCAGCCGGAGACAGGCGCGCTCCCGAACGCACCTCCGCGCGTACGCGAAGTCGTGATGCAAATGGACGACGAAGAGTACGCCCCCGTCGCCGGTCTCACCGAGCTCCGCGAGGCGATCGCTGCACTCTACAATCAATTGTATCGTCGCGGGTTGCCCTCGCAATACACCGCAGAAAACGTCTGCGTGTCCGGCGGCGGCCGTGCGGCTCTCACGCGTGCGGCGGCGAGCCTCGGCTCGATCAACCTCGGGCACTTTCTTCCCGACTACACGGCATACGAAGAGCTCCTCGACATCTTCAAGGCCTTCACCGCGATCCCGATTCTTCTCGAAGGAGAGCGCGGCTACACGTTCACGATCGAAGATCTCAAACGCGAGATCCTCGGTCGCGGCCTCTCCGCCCTCCTGCTCTCGAATCCTTGCAACCCCACGGGCAAGCACATCGCTGGAGACGAGCTCCGCAAGTGGGTGCATGCTGCACGTGAATACGACTGCACGCTCCTCATCGACGAGTTCTATTCTCACTACGTTTACCGCGCGACGAAGCCAGGAACGCTCCCCGTGGAGAGCGCGGCGCGCTACGTCGAAGACGTCGATCGCGACCCCGTGGTGCTCTTCGATGGGCTCACGAAGAATTGGCGTTACCCCGGATGGCGCGTGACGTGGACCATCGGGCCGAAGCGCGTGATCGACGGGCTCATGAGCGCAGGATCATTTCTCGACGGTGGCGGATCGAAGCCACTTCAACGCGCAGCGATTCCCCTTCTTTCGATCGATCACGTGACGAAGGAAGCGCGCGCGATTCAAGATGCCTTCCGCGAAAAGCGCGACTTCATGCACTCGCGCCTCGAGCGCATGGGCGTGAAGTTCGATCGCATTCCCGACGGCACGTTCTATCTCTGGGGAGACGTCAGCGGACTTCCCGAGCCGCTCTCGGACGGCATGGGTCTCTTTCGCGCCGCTCTCGAAGAGAAGCTCATCTGCGTCCCCGGAGAATTTTTCGACGTGAACCCTGGCAAGCGTCGCGCGGGCCGGCCTTCACGCTTCCGTTCGCACGTGCGCTTCTCGTTCGGCCCGAACAAAACCACGCTCGAAAAAGCGCTCGATCGGCTAGAGAAGCTCGTCGCGCGTCATTCGTAAGAGCGCTCACTTGCCGTAGGCGGCGATCAGCTTCAGCAGCGCTTCCTGCACCGCGTCGTCGGATTCCTGACCCGCCGAGTTCGTGGTGACGATGAACACGCGATCGAGGCCGGGAGTAATCCACGCCGCACTCAAGTTCATCGTGTTGCTTCCGTGATGGGTGAAGGCCGGACCCTTGGTCCAAGGTTGCTCGACGACGATCCATCCGAGCGCATAGGACTTCTCTTTCGGATCCTTCAGCGGTGCCGGGGTATGCAGCTTCGTCCACGATGCGGATGGAAGATAGGTCGTCTCGCCCAGCGCTCCGCGAAGATGAGCGCGCAAGAAGTTGCCCCACGAGAGGAGCGAGCAGTTGACCGTTCCTGCGGGGCCGAGCGATCGCGGATTGTCCGCCCAGCCCGTCTCGGCGATGAGCTTACCGTCCTTCACGCTGTGACCGAGCGGCTGATCCGTCTTTCCCAACGTCTCGGCTGGTCCAAAACCGCACTCGGACATCGCGAGCGGTTCGAAAACGTCCGCGCGAAGGCGGTCTTCCCAGCTCGGCGCGCCTCTTTCGAGCGCGGCGCCCGCCATGATGTAGCCCGCATTCGAGTACGACCACGAGCCAACGGGCAACGTGGGCCCGAGCTTCAACATCTCGAGCACGGCCACACGCCTAGGTGCGCGTGACTCGGAATGTGTCTCCCACATTTTCTTCCAGATGGGCTCCTGCGCGTTCGCTGGCGCGCCTCCGCGATGCCCGAGAAGCTGCTCGATCGTGACGGGCTGATATCCGGGGTGCACGTTCTCTTTTCCGTAGATCTCCCCGAGTGTCGTCGTCCATTTGAGCTCGCCCCTCTCGATGGCGCGCGCGACCAGCGTCGCCGTCATCGCCTTCGTGTCGGAACCGAGATGAAAGCGATCGGATTTCGTCGTGAGAACGTCGGTGCCGATTTTTCGCACCCCCGTAACACCGAGCGCGAGCGCACTCTTGCTGTCGAAGACGGCGGCTCCGAGCGCAGGAAGACCGTGCTTCACGCGAATCGGCTCGAGCACGGAAGCGAGATCGTCCTTCGGAAACGGTATGATCGCCGACGTCTCGAGCGGCGGCGTTTTGCCGTGTGCAGTCCCGATGCGCGCCGCCGACGGCGCCCCGGGCTTCGAAGCTTCTTTCGCGCACCCGATCGCGAAGAGGGCAGCTCCCGAGGCCGCCACGAGCGACATCAAAAGTGGAGTTCGGTTCTTCATGACGAGCGTGCCATCATTTCACGTAAGCGCGGAGAAGTTCCAAGTTGACCTCCTGAACCGCGTCATTTGCCTTTGCATTCGCGGCGTTCGTCACGACGACGAGCACGCGATCGACTCCGGGCGCGACCCAGGCCGACGCGAGGTTCAATGTGTTGCTACCCTCGTGCGCGAACGCAGGCCCTTTCGTCCACGGCTGCGTCCCAATGGCCCATCCCAGCGCGTACTGCTCGTCCTGCGGATTTTTTGCCTGCTCGGCCGTGTGCATTTTCGTCCACGAGCCCTCAGAGAGATACGTCGTGTCGCCCAATGCGCCGCGAAGGTGGGCTCGCAAGAAATTTCCCCACGAGAGGAGCGAGCAATTCGCAGTGCCCGCGGGACCGAGCGATCGCGGATTGTCGGACCACCCGGTTTCGGGCACGAGCTTGCCGCTTTGTTCGCGATGCCCAAGCGGCTGATCGATCTCTCCTTCGGTCTCTGCAGGCCCGAATCCGCATTCGGTCATTCCGAGTGGCGTGAAGACTTCGGCGCGAAGGCGATCTTCCCAGCTTGCGCCTGCGTGCTCGAGCGCGGCGCCCGCCATCATGTAGCCCGCGTTCGCGTAGGTGTACGTACCGACCTCGCTCGTTGGCCCGAGCTTCAACATCTCGACGACGGCCGTGCGGCGCGTGTTCTGCGATTCCGTTTTGGTCTCCCACATTTTCGACCAGATCGCGGGCTGCACGTTCGCAGGCGCGCCTCCGCGGTGCGCAAGCAATTGTTCGATCGTCACGGGTTGGTAACCTGCATGCACGGTCTCGCCGGAGTAAGTCTCGGCGAGAGTCGTCGTCCACTCGAGCTCGTTCTTTTCGACCGCGCGCGCGATCAGCGTTGCCGTCATCGCCTTCGTATCGGAGCCGAGATGGAAGCGATCTGATTTCGTCGCGAGAACGTCACTCCCGATCTTACGGACGCCGGTCACGCCGAGCGCCAGAGCGCCGTTGCTATCGAACACCGCGGCGCCGAGAGCCGGGAGGTCATACTTCGTGCGGATCGGTTCCAAGAGCGCAGCAAGGTCGTCATCCGGGTAGACCATTGCAGGAGGGCTCGCGTCCGGGGGCGTGCCCGAGTCGGCGGGCGGATCCTTTGGACCATTCGCATCGTCGCTTCCGCATCCGACGACGACCGACGTCGCGCAGGCAAGAGCGAGAGAAGAGCCAAGAAACACCGTGCGGACGAGAGTCATGGCTTCCTCATAAACCATCGTTGGGGACTTTCCACGAGAAGCCCACAATGGGTCATAATGTGACCTTCAATGGATCGAAATGTGACCCCGGTAGAAGTCGACGCGCTCATCGGCGCGTTGAAGAAACGTTTTCGCGATCGCGGCATCACCTACGAGTCGGCAGCGCGTGCCCTCGGCGTCTCCCCGGCCACCGTCAAACGCGCGCTCAACGGGCGTGATGTCAGCCTTTCACGATTGCTCGAGCTCGCACGCCTCGGTGACGTGAAGCTGAGTGAACTCATCGATGAAGCCGGCCTCCGCGACGGAAGAGAGACGACGTACTTCGATGAACGACAAGATGCCCTCTTCGTTCGGTACCCGCACGTGGCCACCTATTTTTTTGCGCTCGCCGACGGCTCTTCGCCCGCCGAGCTCGCGCGTAAGTACGGTCTTCGCGCATCGACGACGCGAAAATATCTCTCGCTTCTCAAGAAGTCGGCACTCATCGAGATCTCGGACTCCGGCACGGTTTCTCTGGCGATTCGTACCCCCTTCGGATTCGCGCGCGGCAAGAGCCCCTACCTGAAGGCCCTGAGCGCACGCCTGATCACTCAGTTCACGAAGCGCATGCTCGCGAAGTACGACCATCCCGACAAAGACATGATGCTCCTCCGGAACCTCTCGCTCGACGGTCCCTCGTATGAACACATGAAGAAGGATTTTCTCGCTGTCTTCCAGCGCTACGCAGTCCTCTCGGACGTTCCTTCGAAGAGACGGCGCGCATCGACCGTGGATGCGTTCGCGATGGTGATGATGGACGTCTGGACGCCGCCGGTGGACGCGCCGTTCAATTTTTGAAAGAAGTCCTACGCGCGTAGCAAGCGCGAGAGATGCGCTTTTTCCCATCGGAGAGCGCGTTCGAAGAAACGATATTCGCGCTCGCGTTCGCGGAACTCTGCGGGGTGGAGCGCGCGACGCTCACTACCGGCACGGTGCGGGAACACGTGATGCAGCATCTCGTGATAGACGACCGCCGTCACGAAGTAGCGCGGTACCCAGTTGCGATCGAGGCACGGATGGATACGAATCAAACGCTCGCTCGCGCTGTAGCTTCCGAGGCGAATCGCTTTGCGCTTCTCGGTGCGCTTTTTCGTTTCGCGTCCCCAGGTGATGAGCGCCGTCACGGATCCGCCGAAGTAGCGGTCGTTCAGATCGTTGAAGATGGAGAGGATGTCGTGATGAAAGCCTGCGGTGACGAGTGGCGTCGTGCGTGAGCGCGGCGCGAGCCTTCCCGAGTTCGCCTCGATGAAGTGACCCAGGCGCGAGCTCGCATCGCGATCGTTCACGGCGATGTACGAGACGAGCGCGGAGACGATGCTCGGTGGCGCGTCGAGAAACATGTGATGCGCGCGGACGATGAGCACACCGCGATCCCATTCGTGCGTGATGACGCCGTGGCGGTTGTCGCTGACGGAAAGACTGACGGGCCAAGGCAGCGCACGTGCGAGACGCCGCTCGAGCGCCTGGCGCGCGCCTTCATGTACGAAGAGTCGCGGGCTCGAAGACGGGAACACGTGCCCGAGCTCCGTGCTCACGCGATGCGGAATGCGAACGGCAACGGCCCCCATCGGCCTCATCAGCGCTTTGGCGCGCGCGCCCCGTCCATGCGCGGTCGGTCGCAATGTGAGGATACTGCGTGCGCCCATCTCTTTAGGCTAGGAAGCCAGAGGGGCGCGAGCAAGGTGCATTTATCTGAGTAATTTCGAGGCGTTGATATAAGTCGAAAAGCTCAATGGTGTTGCGGA
>JAHFDV010000735.1 GCA_023248815.1 Myxococcales bacterium | reverse complement strand
GAAAAAACTGAGGTAGCGCGACCTCACGCGATCGCATTCCGGCCCGCAAAACAAGGCAATTTGTGATGGACACCTCCGAAAGCATGACGGTCTGTCAGCTGGCTGACGCGTCGTTCCATGACGCGGGTACGTGTCACTTAGAGCCTCGAATTCGAGCGTCGAATCGAGGTAACGGAGCCTCACATCGCTCTCGAACGACGAAAAGAAGCTCGGACGCTCAAGCGTCGCTCCCGCGAACCGTTAACTCGATCGCGCCTCTATCGAGGCTTTCGCGACGAGGCCCCCCTCATGACGACTCCAAAACAGAACGCGTTGACGGTTCCCGCTCCGAGCGGACTCTTCAAGCGGACGGTCGCGATCGAGCGCGACACGTTGCGCAAATGGCTCGAGCAAGTAACGCGCATGCTCCCTCCCCTCGTCGACGCGATGCCCCTAGTTGCCGATCAGACGCAGGTGCTCGCGCTCGAGAACGCCATCATCGCAGCGGTGCGAAGCGCGCTCGGCCGTCTCGTCGCAGGATCGCCTTTGGGCAAGCTCGACGAAGCCGAGCTCCGCAAACACGTCTTCACGGCGCTTCTCGAGGGCTATTGCCAGCCTCCGAGCGCGAGTGATGCGTCGGTACCTCTCCATGTCGAAGAACGGCCCACAGTGCCCGTTCCGAGCGAGCGCTTGCTCACCCAAGCTGGCTTCTTTGGAACGTTTGCTCGAACAGAAGACGCGTTCGCGCTCATCGAATCACGTGAAGACTCCGCCACGAACGACGCCGTCGAAGTGTGGAACGACGCCTACGATGAGGAGTTCAGCGAAAACGAAACCAGCGGCCGCTACGTGATCTCCGGCGACACGGGAGAATTGCTCGAAGAAGATCTCTCCACTGACCGGCGCGTTCAACGCACGGGAACATAGTCCCAGCGCGAGCGTCGGGACCCTAATTCGAGTGAGGAGTGCAGAACTTTTCGGCCCGCCGCAAACGCCTGCACTCATGAGAAGAGGAAGCGTGCGTGCCCACCGACGGCCAACACTTCGCGAGGGCACAAAACGCAAAGAGCCCTCCGGGGGAAAGGGTCCCGGATGGCTCATCTACTTCAGTTTGCTATTTGCGAATCGTGTACCGCCCCGAGCTGCGAAGGCAGCGCCAACGACAAAGGCGATTGGCGTGACACAGGACGGCGCACGAAAGCTGATTCGTCGTCACGCAATCTTCAGCGCTTGTAACGCCTTTCAGGCAAACCCCGAACTTCCGAAGGAAGTTCAAAGCAACATAGCGATTGGTCTCTAACAGACGTTTACGAACGAGAGCTGAATCTTCGTCGCTCACCCCAGTGGCGACCTGATTCAGCGTTTGTACCTTCCGTTAGGCAATCTTCTTGCGCTTGATCATTTCGACGAGGGTCGTGCGGTTGACGCTGAGGAGGCGCGCTGCTTGATTCTTGTTGCCGCCCGTTTTGGCGAGTGCTTGACGGATGAGAGTGTTTTCGTAGCTCTCGACGGCGGCGAAGAGGTCGGTGCCTCCGTCTGGAAGGGTCGCTTCGGCATCGGCGGTGCGCATGCGCGTCGTCGATTCCGGAGGAGCTTCGTTCGCTGCATTCGTGGTCGTCGTGGCCACGGGCGACGCATCTTGGAACTTGCGGGGGAGGTCACACAATTCGATGACGGGACCGGCCGAGAGAAGGACGGCGCGTTCGATCGTATTTTCGAGCGCGCGGATGTTGCCGGTCCACTCGTTGTGCGTGAGTGCATTCATCGCACTCTCCGAAAAGCCCGTGAGGTCGTCACGCTCGGCGCGGTCCGAACAGATCTTCAAGAAGTGGTTCGCGAGACAGGGGATGTCTCCTTGACGATCACGGAGCGAGGGAAGCTGCACGTGAATGACATTGAGGCGGTAATAGAGGTCTTCACGGAATCGGCCCGCAGTGACTTCGGCTTCGAGGTCGCGGTTCGTCGCAGCGACGACGCGGATGTTGCACTGCATCGCACGCGACTCGCCGACGGGCGTGTACTCGCGTTGTTGAAGAAGACGAAGAAGCTTCACTTGCGCGCCGAGGGGAAGCTCGCCGACTTCGTCGAGGAAAAGCGTGCCGCCTTCAGCCGCTGCGACGTAGCCGCGACGCGCGTTCTGGGCGCCCGTGAACGCGCCTTTCGCATGACCGAAGAGCTCGCTCTCCAGCAGCTCTTCGGTGAGCGCGGCGCAATTGAGCGCACGAAGCGCTTTGTCGCGCCGGCATCCCGCCCGATGGAT
>JAHFDV010000734.1 GCA_023248815.1 Myxococcales bacterium | reverse complement strand
CCCGTCGAGCGTCTCCGCCATCATGTTGAGGCCGGATGCAATCGCGTCGATGTGATCGAGAGCATCACTGACTGGGGCGCGCGCAGAGAAGTCTCTCTGCGCGTAGTGAAGGAGGACCTGGGTGATGGAATCGAGGCGTCGATCAGCGGTCATTTGTGCGCCTCGAGCAGCCACGCGATCGCCGCAGCCTCGTCCGTGAAAAGACGATGCGGAACTTTGGTCTTGTTCGACTGTGAAAGGAAGAAGTTGTTGATGACGCGACTGACCGGCGATCCGATGAGCAGCGCGACCCGTATACAGATTCGCGCCGCGTCGTCACTTCCTAGGTAGTCCCGCGCCTCGCGCGTTTGCGACTTGATGAGCCGCGAATCGACGAGGACTGGCACGGGAATGTCGCGAGCGATTTTGCCCGTCGTCGCGATCGCCTCGCGCGCGTCCTCGAGCGTCATCTCGATCCCGTTGCGCATCGTCGCACGCACGAACCCTCGCGGATCTGCCACGATGACGCACGCCCTCGTCTCCCCGTCCACGTTCATCGCGATCAATTCAGGCCTCGCCTTTCAGAAATGCGATCATCTCTCGATTCACGATCTCGGGTGCATCCACGTGCACCCAATGACTTGCACCGCGGACCATCTCGACGCGGGCGTTGGGGACGAGCTTTTCGAGAGGGGTCGCGACCTCGGTGCCGAGATGCGGGTCGCCGTCTCCCCAGAGCACGAGCACCTTCGCTTCGACGCGCTTCATGCGTATTTTCAGGTCTTTTCGAAACATCGCTCGGTACCAAGCGAGCATGCCCTCGATCGCCCCCGCTTGGGACCACGCCTCGCGGTACTGCGCGATGTCGTCGTCGGAGACGGCGCCTGGTCGCGAAGGCTCGTTTTTGATCGCCTTCGCAAGAACCGCAAAATCGCCTCGTCGAAGGATCGCTTCGGGGATGCGCGGAAGCTGGAAGACGAACATGTACCAGCTGCGGAGAAGCTGCCGCGGGCGTTTCAGCGCCGCCAGCATGCGCTCCGGATGCGGCGAATTGAGGATGACGAGGCGCGAGACGATCTCTGGGTGCGCCATCGCAACGGCCCAAGCGACGGCCCCGCCCCAGTCGTGACCGACGATGTGCGCCTTCGTCTCGCCGAGCTCTGCGATGAGCTTCCGGACGTCACTCGCCAAGTTCACGAGGCCGTAGCCATCGATCGAGCTCGGCTTGCTCGAGGTGTTGTAGCCACGTTGGTCTGGTACGACCACACGGAAGCCAGCATCGACCAGCGCGTCGATCTGATACCGATACGAAAACCAGAAGTCGGGAAAGCCGTGAAGAAGGACGACGAGCGGCCCCTTCCCCGCGATCGCGACGTGCAGCGTCACATCGTTGTCGACACGAATGTTTCGATGCTCGATTCGCTCAGCTTGCATGCACACCCCCTCGATGTCCAAAAAGGGATGGTAGCGAATTCCCTCTACAGATACAGGTCTTCGGCTTCGGGCGTTTCAAGGCGATTTTTTAGGCTCAAAAGCAGCCTCCCCCACTGCGTCGAGCAGCGCGCGAGCGTCTCGGTGGCTTCTCGCCAATCATGATGGCGAAAACGCAAGACCGTCGCGGTGCCATCGCGTCGGAGGTCGAACGTGATGTTCGTTCCGATCCATTCGGAAGGCCCATCGACACAACGCCACGATAGCCGCGCGCCATCTTCGAGCGAGACGGTTTGGAGAGCAACCTTCGCAGCCTCTGCGCCCGCGAACGCGCCGAAGAGCTCACGCGTCTCGAGCGCGCGAAATACCTCGTCGAGCGGAGCGTTCATTCGAACCTGATGGTGGATGTCGGTCATGGTCGTCTCCTTCTCCCGCGGATGAGTCTGCGCATCAAAAATGGAGAACGCCGTCGAAGGCTCGAGCCTGCGCGCCCTCCTTCTTTGGCTCGGCAAAATGCCAGATCAATCCGGACGCGAGCACGACCGCACCGGCAACACCGACACCGAGACCGACGTTGGCGAGCTTCATCCCTTTCTGCGCGTCGTCCATCGAGCTCGCCGGGCCGCCCGTGCATTCGTGGGATCCGATGGAGCAGTTGCTGGGGACGCGCTGAACGCCCAAAGTGAAGAGCACCCCTCCCGTCACGAGCGCCGCCGCCCCCACTCCCGCGAGGACGAGCGGAACCGCAGAGCGCTTCTCTTCGTGCAAGACGGGAGGTGGCGCTGCGAGAGGCTTCCTTGCATCTTCTTTGCTCTCGAACGTCGCAAGG
>JAHFDV010000733.1 GCA_023248815.1 Myxococcales bacterium | reverse complement strand
CCCGTTTGCCAACGCAGCTTCGGTCCCGGCGTAAAGGTTTGCCCCGAGCACAACGAGGAGCTCGTTCCGAAAGGCGCGCAATCGGTGCTCGCTCCCAAGGCGGAGCCCAAGCCAAGCAGGAGCGTGTCTGCCCCAAATGCGGCCGGAAATTCACGGGCAACATCACGTTCTGCGGTCACGACGGCTCGCCGCTCGTTTCGGTGAATTGAATGCGCCATACACTCATTAATCGCGCGTCCCAGCATATTCTGCTTCTCGCCTCGCTGACGACGCTCTCCGTCGCGATCATCGCCTGCTCGGACAGCCTCCAAGATCCGAAAGAAAACTTCGCGACGCCCGACGAAGATGCGAGCACCGACGAAGACGACGCGGACGAACGAGATGCATCGGCGCGCGACGCGAAGTCGCCCAAGGATGCCGGCCCAGGAGCGAGTGCCGACGCCGGTGACATTCTCGGAACGCTCTCGGGTTCGTGCGGAAACGTGCGTCTCGCGCTTTCCAGCAAGTCTGCGTCTCTCGAGGTCGACAATCTCGTTTTCGTGACGGGTGAAAAATACGAAAAAGGATCGCTCTCGGCCGGCGGACAGCGACTCTTCGACACGCCGAACGCGGGCGGCTCGTCGACGGAATCCGAAGTCATGAGCTACGAAGTACTTCGCGCGTGCGAAGGCGCGAAGCTGCTGAAGACCGAAACCGAGGTCCTCTACGGTCCACCCCCCGACGGCGGAGCTTCCACGATCACGGACATCCTCGTCGAGATCGACGGCCAACGCGTCGGCGTGAGCGTCACACGAGCCTACAAGCCGAAGAGCCAGGGCGCGCAGACGGAGGCAGAAATCAAATCTTTGCTAGAAAAGAAGCTCGAAGGCGTCAATTCAAGCACTGCGCGCGTCGCCGCGTCGGACAAATGGGTGAAGCAAGTGCTGCACGTGTTCTCGGCGACGACCGCGTCGACGGATGCGATCAAGAAGGTCTTTCCGACGATCAGCGCTGCCGTTCGCGCGGACACGATCGTGCTCGTCACCGAGACCGCGGGCGGTGGCTTCATCTATTGCAACCCGGATCCGCCGCTCGGCAGCGAGTGCAATTGAGCCCTCCGTCCGGCTTCCAAAGGCGCATCATTCCTTACTGAACACGCACTGCTCGGTGAAAAAGGACCCAATTCCCGCAAATCCTCGCGTGTTTCACGTTACAGCCCAGTGCCGAATCGACCCTCGAACGTGCAAGCGCCCATTGCCGGGGCCCCTCCCCAAAGGACCTGCGCAGGAAGAGGCTCCGCCTTGGGAGCAACATCGATAAGTGCCCTGCGCCCCTCCGGGGGCAGGCGATCCCGGGATCGGCGCTGGGGTGGAAAAGCGCGTTCCTTGATTGGTCGCAGCAATGATAAGTATACTCCCCTAGATCTTTCCGCAGAGGCGGAACGTCACCCCTGGAAGATGGTTCGCCGATGAAGATTACCTGCCAGTCGTGTCCTGCAAAATACAACGTCGCGGATGAGAAAGTCATCGGCAAGGTCGTCAAGATGCGCTGCCGCAAGTGCGGCGCGACCATCGTCATCAACGGCAACGAGCTCGGAGCTGCGCCTGCCGGTGGCGGAGGAGACGTCGCGGCGGATGAAGGATGGACGGTCAACGTCGACGACGGTGATCAACGTCAGCTCTCGACCGAACAGGTCGTCGAGCTCTTCCACGACGGCACGGTCAACGAAGAGACGTACTGCTGGAAAGACGGAATGGCCGACTGGCTTCCGCTCCGCGAAATCGAAGAGCTCTATGCAGCCGTTGCTGGGGCGGCGGACGGCGGTCAAGCTGACTACGACCCGAATCAAGGTCAAGACGGACTCGGTGGTAGCGGCGAGACGCAAGTTCAGCCGATGCAAAACGATCTCGGCTCGCTCTTCGGTGCGGGCGATTCGGGTCAGCCGCTCGACGACGCGACGCAGATCAACGTCGACGGCGGCCCTCAATTTGGTGGCGGCGGTTTCGGTGCCACAGGCGGCAACGGCGGAGGGCATGCGCCGCTCTTCGGATCCAGTCCGGCCGCTCCTTCTGCAGCCGGTTCGCAGGCTGCGGCACGTCGCGCGGGTGGCCGTGGCGCCGGCGTCGACCTTTTCGGCGGCGTAGCCACGGCGGGCGGCGAAGAAGACATCATGACGAGCGCAGCCGCGCCCGCGACTTCGGAAGCGAAGACCGGTCAGCGCAACGAGAACAGCGTTCTCTTCTCTCTCTCGGCGCTCACCGA
>JAHFDV010000319.1 GCA_023248815.1 Myxococcales bacterium | reverse complement strand
CGATCCGCGAGGTTCGTCGCCTCGGGCCCTTTCAGCTCTCCACCGCGTCCGCGATCTCCCGTGTCGATGCGAGCAATGCGCGAACCTCCTCGAGGCGAAGGCGCGACAGCACTCTCCGCTTCCGCGGGTTCGACCACGTCGACATTCGCGACGTTTGGATCGGTCTCGAGCGCGGAGGCCTCTGACAATTTTTCCTCGCGCGCTGGTTTCGGCGAGTGAAAAAAGAGCACGCCGATGCCCGTCGCGATCACGAGATGCGCGAGGATCGACATCGACGACGCATACGAAATAGGAAGGGAACGGCGGCGCACTGGGACCTCTTCTCGAAACGACCGAGTTCACCGAACGATCGAGCTCGGCGACTCGAGAAATCGTAGCACGCACTCTCGCGCAATCGTCTGGGACGCTTGGACCCACGCGTCGGCGCGATTTGCCGCGGCCCGGAAGCTAAGCGGTTTCGAAAAAATGCGTACGAAGCCGACGCTCTACGTTCGTTCGACACACTGCAGCAAGATCCTCGAGCGAGGTCCCCCGGAGCTCGGCGACGCGCTTCGCGGTGTGCGCAAGGTAGGCAGGCTCATTCGTCTTACCGCGCAGAGGAACGGGCGCGAGATAGGGGCTGTCCGTCTCGAGATGAATGCGATCGCTCGGGACGAAGCGCGCAGCCTCTTGAATCGCGACCGCGCTCTTGAAAGTGACGATGCCCGAAAACGAGATGTCGAAGTCGAGGTCGAGTGCGCGCCGCGCGAAAGGAACGTCTTCGCTGAAGCAATGAATGATGCCGCCGACTTCACGTGCGCCTTCGGCCTCGAGAATCTCGAGCGTCTCCTCGGCAGCTTCACGGGTGTGAATGACGATGGGCTTTTTGAGGTCGCGTGCGAGGCCGATGAGGCGCGCGAAGGCTGCTCGCTGCACGTCCCGCGGAGAATGATCGTAGTGGTAGTCGAGACCGATCTCGCCCACGGCAACCACGCGCTCGTGACGCGCGAGGGCGCGGAGCTCTTCGAACATCGCGTCGTCGAGGACGCGCGCGTCGTGCGGATGAATGCCCACCGCCGCACGAATCTCGGCATGATTCTCGGCGAGACTCACGGCGTGCTTGGCCGCCGCCAGATTGTCATCTACACCGATGACCACGAACGCTTCGACGCCTGCCGCTTTGGCTCGTGCGAGCACGGCGCCTTCGCCGTCGGGAAGGTAAGTAGGGGCGAGATGGCAATGAGTATCGACGAAAGACATGCGAGAAGAGTGTACGCCCGATGACGACCGACCGCATGGCCCGCTTCGTCGTCTTTTCTCAGCGTGAAGAGGTCGCGTTTCCGGAGAGCGAGCTCGTCCACCGCGCCGAGAAGTTCTTCGCGACGAAGGTCGGCCTTCGTGAGCCGGCCAAGAGAGACGAAGCCGCGGGCGAGCTCCACGGAACGTTCGTCGTTCTCGAAAAAGGCCGGTCGTCGCGCCTCGTCGACCTCGTCATCCGAAGTCGCAGCGAGTCGGATGGCGCGCTCGTTGCCGCCAACGCCGCCGCCAACTCGAATGGTCTGAAGCTTCTCAGCGATCGTTGCCCGGCCGTCTACGAGGTGCACGGTGAAGATCCGCGAGCGACGCTTCTCATCGCCGCCATTCTCGCGAGCGTAGCCCTTGGACCTGCAGTATCGCTCGAAGACGGCGAAGTGTTCGGCGTCAAAACTGCGCGCGAGAAGCTCGAAAATTTAGCCTCGAACTGAAGCCGCTTCTGCGCGGAACGCCTCTTTGATGCGATAGCGCGCAAAGAGAAAGAGCATGACCGAGCGCATGCCCCAGTCGACCGTCGAGCCAATCCACACGCCGAAGAGGCCGAGCCCGAGGTGAATGCCGAAGAACCAGGTGAGGCTCACTCGAATCACCACCGCCGAGAGAATGGTCGTGATGAGCGCATCGAACGTGTGTCCCGCGCCGCGTAGGGACTGCCCAACGATCGATGCGTAGGCGAGGAGCGGCTCGGCCACCAAGAAGAGCACGATGATCGAGCGTGCGAGGGCTTGGACTTTCGGATCTGGAGAGAAAAAGGGGATGAACAAATCTCGTCCCACGAGCGAGACGACGCCTGCGACGAAGAGAGCGCTCGTACCGAGCACGAGGGCCGTTTTCGCGCTGCGCACCGCGCCCCCGAGATCTTTCGCGCCTTTTCTTTGCGCCACGAGGGAAGCCGCTGCGACCGCGAAACCGTCGGCCCCGAGAAAACAAATCGCTTCGATGCTTATGAGCACCTGGTTCGCCGCCATCGACTCCTCACCGAGGCGATTGATGATGGAGATGAACGTGAGGTAGCCGGCATGGAAGACGACGCGCTCTGCGAAGGAGGGAATCGCAATGCGAAAGGCGTCCCGCGCATCGCTCAGTGCGACTTTTCTGTCGGCGGAATCTCTGCCGAGCGCTCGCAGACGAAGACCGAGGGCGATGGCTAGGAGGATCGCTTCGAGAGCGAAGGTGAGCGCGCTACTGATGCCGCATCCTTTGATTCCCATCGCAGGGACCCCCAGTCCACCGAAGATGAAAACGACGTTGAGCGGAACGTGCAGGATGTTGGCGAGCACGCCGACGATGAGCGGTGTTCTCGTGTCGTTGATGCCTTGGAAAATCGCTGCCGAAGCGATGCCGACGTAGACGAATGGGGAAGCGGCGATCGTGAAGAGCAGGTAGTCGGCCGCGCCACGAATGACGCTCTCGGGGGAGCCCCCACCGAAACCGCCGAGCGAAGCTCGCACGAGCGGTGTCCCAATGGCGACGAAGACACCGAGCGTCATCGCGATCGCGAGAGCATTCTTTGCGAGACTACGCACGCGCGGGAATTCGCGTGCACCATACAAGAATCCGATTCGCGCGAGCACGCCGACCTCGAGCGCCATGAAGATGCTGCCGAGAGACCACTCGATGACGCTCGCGATCTGCATCGAGGCGAGTCCCGTGGAAGAGAAGCGCCCAATCATCGCGCGGTCGGCGATGAAGATCAGAGTCTGCAGAATCGAGTAGCCGATCGCAGGAAGGGCGAGGCGTAAGACGGGGCGGTACGACGTCGGATCGTCGGTAGCGAGAGCGTTCACGAAGAGGAGGCGTTACGCCAAGAACTCTTTCATCCGACGAGCGAGCAACATCGCCGCCGCGTCACTTGCGCAGTTCTCGCAGTAACCGAAGCGGGCAATGAGTCGATCCAGCGTCTCTTGAGCTTCACGTCTACGCTCGCCATCGAGCCCGACGCCTTCTTCACGGACGAGAATGCCGATGTCACGCGCGCGTGCGGCGACGGCAGGACGACGTTCGCCGAACACGGCCTCGCGGAGGCGCTTCAAATGATGCGGAAACACTGCCGCCGGGTCGACGTCTTGTGTCGGATGGTCGATCGCCCACGCGGCGATCGCGCTGATGAGCCCTTGGCGAGTGGTGTCGGCATCCGTCGAGCCGAGCAAGCGTTCGACCTCGCGCATGAGGTTTTCGTCGGGAGCTTCGTACTCGCCCGTCGCGCGGTTGCGAATGCGCTCCTTCTTGAGCCAAACGCTGACGTTCGTGATGTAGCGCTTGAAGAGATCCAAGTAGCGGTCGTCGTTGATGATGCCGCTCGACGCGTAGAACTCGTGCTCCCACGTATCCAAGAGGCGCGTGACCAGCGTCTCTTGGAACGACACGACGTCATGATAGTGGCCCGTGGCGGAGTCTTGTTGGAGCCACTCGAACTCGTTGCGGCGCTCGCACAACGCTTTGATCTCTTCGAGAACGGCGATGGGGGAGAGGCACTTGAATCGCGGCGACTGTGCGGCATCGAGGATGACGACACGCATCTCGCGCGGGCTCGCACCGACGCGGCCTTCGTAGATGGGATACGTGTCGCTCTCCTCGAAGAGCTCGCGCACGGAGGCGCGGAGGAGACGTTGCGCGTCGCCTTCGAGCCGTTCGGGAATGCGCCCGGTCGAATAAAGCTCGAGCTTCTCCATCGCCGTCAGCGAAGTCGCGATGGTGTCGAGCGGAGCCTTGTAGCGATCGACCTTGGGCTTTCGCATTCGCGTCAGCGTTGCGAAGAGGGCAGCGACGAGCGTCGCGTGAGGCGCAACGTGCCGGCGAACCTGCGGCGCAATGTGCGCGTCGTAGATCGTCTGCTCCTGCAAATAGCTGCGGAGGTACGCCGTTCGCAGCAGCTCGAGGCGACCACGGAAGCTCGCAAATTCAGGGTGCTCGCGAAATGCGTCGAGATGCAGCTCGTTGGCGCTCCCCATCATCACGCAGTTCAGTTGAATGTTCTGCTGAGACAACGCAACCTCTCCCGTCTCGATGGAGAGCTGGAGATACTTGAACGTGTCGAGTGGGCGCTTCAACAGATCGCTGAACTCGAGAACGCCACCTGCCGCATCGACGAGCTCGCCGGTCGTCTCGTAGAGACTGACCGCTTGAAGGGACGCGGGCAGCGCACCGATGGAACGATCCATCGTGATTTGCCGTTCGCCGGCATCGACGCTCATCTGCGGGCCGATCGTGACGGCGCCGACGCGATAGCGCTGTGAAATGAAGTAGCGCTCGACCTGAACGTGACGAAGTACTTCCGTGAACGAGCCGCCATTGGCCGCGAGGAGCGCTTCGAAAATTTTCTGGCTCTTGTGCGAGAGCCGACCATTCAAGATCCAGTCGTTCAGCGGCTCGTCTTGATTCGGACGAACCTTCTTCAAGAACTCGCGGCGCTCTTCGATGGGAAATAGAAAGAGCGGGTGATCTCGGACCTCGACGGCGAGCTTCGTGTCGAGCTGGTCTTCCGGGAGGTGCGCGTAAGAAGCGACGGAGCCGGGCGCCGTGGGTTGGCCGAATCCGAGCGCGCCTTTCACGCTTTTCGTCGAAGGGAAGACCCAGTTGAAGCAATAGAGCGCGCCGTCATCGAGCTGCGAGTAGTGCTCGAGCGCGCGGAGAATGCAGCCCACGATCGTGCTCTTTGCGGAACCATTGGGGCCATGAAGCAGAATGAGACGGCTCGGTCGTCCTTCGCGAGCGAAGTTCGAGAGCGCGCGGTAGATCTCCTCTTGAACCTGCTCTTGACCGATGAGCGCATGCGTCGGCAGTGCGCCCTCTTTCTCGGCGGGCTCCCACGGAAGGTCGAAGAGGCGATACCGCGTGAACTTTCCCCACGGGTATTCGACCTCGGACGTGCCGAAGTGATCGAAGGCGTCGCGCACGTAACGCGAGGCATCGCGCGCCGAGTGATCGGGCGACTTGGCAAATACGTCGAGATACTCTTCGAACGAGAGGACGCGCCGCGCCTCTTTGAAGCGCTGCTCGACTGAAGCCGTCGCGGCCTTCAGCGCGTGAAGTAGCTCGCTATCGGCTGCCATTCGTCTCCCTTTCTACGTTCGCGATGTTCGGTCGATGCCGAAATGCGGCGCTTCGATCCTAAACGGACCTTGAGCGATTAGAATGGAATTTCGTCGTCGCCGGCGAACCCGCCGTAATCGTCTTGGGGTGCGGGCTCGGGAGCATTGCTTCCGCCGCCACTGTGACCACCACCACCACCGCCGCCGCCGCCGCGAGGCGCGTTGTCACGGTAGCTACCGCCGCCACCGCCGCCACCACCGGCTTCACGACCCGGCGAATCGCCGCGGCGACCCGTGAGGAGGATGTTGTTGGCGACGATTTCGGTGCGGTAACGCTTGTCGCCGTCCTTTTCGTAGCTGGAGGTGCGGATGGAGCCTTCGACGAAGATGTTCGAGCCCTTCGCGAGAATCTTCGAGAGAGCCTCGCCACGCTTTCCCCACACCGTGATGCTGTGCCACTCGGTGCGCTCTTGGCGCGTGTTGCTCTTGTCGAGATAGGACTCCGTGGTCGCCAGGCGCAATTTCAGCACCGACGAACCGCCGGGCGTCACGCGAAGCTCCGGATCGGCTCCAAGATTACCGAGCAACATCACTTTGTTGAGCCCCTCTGCCATGACACACTCCCTCGTTGTTGAGGCGATTGTCATCGTACGAAACTCTCGCGAAGTCAACGCACGCGCGCTCCTTGAAAGGAGCTTCTTCGTACGTCTTGCCGAGCGCTCCTTCGCACGCCTTGCAGCGCAATTGCGCAGAGTGTTTTTTGCTTCGATTTTGAACTATGACGCGGTCGAGGAAGCGTTCTCGGCAGATTGGAAGCCGGGGCAATGATTGTCATGAAAGATCGACGAGCCCCCATTCACGATTCCGCGTCGCTCAATTGGAAGAGCGTGTTCTTCGGCGGCGGCGTCTTCGAGAACGTTACCGAGCATCCCAACAAGAAAGGTTGGGACATCTTCGAGCTCGGCCAAAAATCGTTCTGGGCGGTGCCTTCTGCCATCGATTGGAACGCGGACATCCACGAAGACCCGGAATACGCCGAAGCGATCGCGACGATGCTCACGTTCCTCTGCCCCGGTGAAAAAGCCGCGGTGACGGGCGCCTCGTACATCTCGGGCCTGATGAAGAGCGAAGAAGGGAAGTTCTACTTCGTCGAGCAAGCGCTCGAGGAGGCCAAGCACTTCGATGCGCTCCGTCGTCTCATTCCGAAGCTCACGGGCCGCCCCATGGACGCGCCCAACTTCTGGTTGCGCTCGCTCTACTCGTTCGGCGTCATCGAGAAGGACGACGCGGCCTTCATGATGGGCAGCATCAACATCATCGGCGAGCACCTCGCGCATCAGGTGTTCCACAGCATCAATCGCGTCACCAAAGACGAGAACGTGAAAAAAGTTCTGGGGCTCATCGGCAAAGACGAGTCGCGCCACATCGCCGCTGGGCAGCGCTTCTTCGAAGAGGTTCGCCCCGACTACGAGAAGCGCAGAACGCGCATCATGTCGAAGAACGCAGCCACGTTGCTCGTGCTCGCCGCGGCCTCGTACCACGTCCTTCGCCCCATGGATAAGCTTGGAATCAAGCTCTCCGTGGTGATGGAGAACATGTACCGTCACTACGACGATGTCGTCGGAATGAAGGGCGGCCTCGTCAGTGAAGGCATGATGGAAGTCATGCTCAAGGGTTTCGAAAAGGGAACCAACAAGTGGATCGCTCAGTTGATGGCACACACGGACGAACGCGGTAACTTCCAACCTGCGCGTCTCGTCGCC
>JAHFDV010000318.1 GCA_023248815.1 Myxococcales bacterium | reverse complement strand
GCGGGCGCGCACGAGAGCGGCGCTCTTCGCGAATGGGGGAAAGCGATCGCGGTGCTGCTCGAGAAAGAGCACGTCGTCGTCGGAGGCGATGAAGCCGGCTTCGCGGAACGACTTTGCAACGGCCTCTTCACGTGAGGGGGAGCGGCCATCCACGACCGTCCATCTTGCGGCTCCGTAAGCCGCGAGCGCACCTGCGCAAAGGAGCCCGATTCGCTCTCCGAGGGCATGCCGCCCGATCGAGGAAAGAAGTGGAATCATTCGCGCTTCGAATGTTTACCCCGCTTTACGCTCTCCCGGGGACTCACAACACGGCAGGAACGCGAGCTTTTTGACGCGACAACGAACTGTAAACTAAGTTGGCAACCAGTTGAAATCCTTGCAGCAAACATAATTTTGGCTACGCTCTTTGAGTTGCCAGTGTTCTCTCGAGCTTTCTCCACCGCACGACTTTCTGCGAGCGCGCTCTTCGCGAGCGTGTTTCTCGCCGCGTTGAGCTGTGCGAGTCCGACGCTCCCGCTACCGCCGCCCGCCGTCCCTTCGATCATCGACATCGAAGGCGGATCGGTGACGCTTCGCTCCGTAAACGGCGTCGAACCGAACGCGCTCGTCATCATCACCAACGATCGCGATGGGCTCTCCAACGCTGACCGCGCCGAGGCCGTATTCGCCGACGAGAACGGAAGCTGGGAGGAGAAGATCGCGGCGTCGCCCGGAGACGTCGTGCAGATCGTGCAGCAGTTCGGTACGGCGCTGTCGCCTCCGACCACCTTGCAGATCCCAGCCGTCAGTCGTTAGCAGTACGTCGCCGCGGCATCACATCGCTGCTGCGAGGAACATCTCGCGGGCGAAGCGCGCGATGTTTTGCGCCATCCACGGGGCAGACGCAGCGATGACGACGGCAACGGCGAGAAGGCGCGGAACGTGGGCGAGCGTCTGATCTTGAACTTGCGTTGCCGCTTGAAGAGACGCGACGACGAGCCCGACGATGGCGGCGACGAGCAGAACCGGGAGCGCCACGAGGACACTCAGGATCAATGCTTGTTGCGCGGCGTGCGCGAAGTTCAATTTCTTTCCCCCGAAAGAAGTGAGTGGGTGATCAGCCGGCGTCGTCAGCGTCCACGACGGTGTTCGCGTCGGGAAGCGTTGCGGAGTCGGACGTGTCCGTCGTTGCGTCCGAGCCAGAGTCTTCGACGGCGCCGACGGCGTCTGGCGTTCCGGAGTCCGAGCCGATGCCGCCATTCGTTTGCTGGCAGATGCGTTCCGTCGCGGTCGCGCGGTTGGCGGGGCAGCAGCGTCCTTCGGTCGAGTCCGTCGGGATGCCGGTCGCGCCATTCAAGTTCGTGCGGTCAGCGCAGACGAGGCCACTCGCGCAGTCGTCGCTACCGTTGTTTCCGGCGCGGCGATCGCAGCGCTCTCCCTCGCCTTGTTGCGAGCAGGACATCATGAGGGCGACCGCAGAAATGAGCGCCGTCGGGAGGATCAAGCGAAGGACCTTCATCGCGGCGGGACCTTCCCACAGCGCGGAACGATTGGGAAGCCCTGACTTCTGCGAGAGATTTGCCCAAAGAGGCGCTCCGGCCGGCAGAATGGGCGGCGATGCGCATCGGACCCACTAGCTCGAAGCCGGCGAATTCGCTGCAGGGTGCGAACACGCAGGCGAGCCCCAACGCGGGGTCGAGCGCGAAAGCACTGCCCGGCGCCAATCCCGTGCCGAGCGCCAAGGCTGCAAGCGAAGAGAGCGTAACGCTTCACGACGCGAAGGCGCGGGGCACCTCGTTCTGGGCGACCTACGGCACTTCTTCTCCGATCGTCACGGCGCTCATCGTCGGCGCCGTGTTGGTCGTCGGCTTTCATCTTCTCCGCAAGCTGACGAAGCTCTTTTTTCAGATCGCCATCGTTGCCGGCATCGTTCTCGGAGCCTCGCTTCTCGTCGCCCACTTCCATCTCATCACGTGGTAGACCCCTCCCGATCGCCGCGAAGAACGTGGCGTTTACCGGAGGAATTCGATGAAGCTCAGCGATCTCAAGATCATCATTTCAGGCGGCGCACAGGGCATGGGACGTCACTTCGCGACGCGTCTCGCGGAAGCTGGCGCACAAGTCGCCATCGGTGACGTCAACGAAGCCGGTCTCGCCGAGACGGTGTCGCTCGCGAAGGGCGAGGGCAAGATCCACGCGCGCAAGCTCGACGTTTCGAACGAAGCAGACGTGGCGTCTTTCGTCGAATGGGCTCACGGCGCGATGGGCGGCTTGAATGGCCTCATCAACAACGCGGGAATTCTCCGTGACGGCTTGCTCGTCAAAAAAGATCGTGAGACGGGCGCCATCAAGACGCTCACGAAGGAGCAGTGGGACGCGGTCATCGCCGTCAACCTCACGGGCGCGACGCTTCTCGTTCGCGACACCGTGAAGAAGATTGCCGAGACGGGCGCGAAGCCCGGCGTCGTCGTCAACATGTCGAGCATCGCGCGCCACGGCAATCGCGGTCAGTCGAACTACAGCGCTGCGAAGGCCGCGCTCGCTGCCAACACGAAGACGTGGTCGCAAGAGTTCGCGCCGTTCGGTGTTCGCGTTGCATGCGTTGCTCCCGGCATGATCGAGACGCCGATGACGCAAGGCATGAATCAAAAAGCGCGCGATGCACTCGTCGCAGCGATTCCAGTCGGTCGCGTCGGCGTGCCCGAAGACATCTGGCTTGCGGTGAAGTTCTGTCTCGAGTGTGACTACTTCAACGGCCGCACCATCGACGTCGATGGTGGGTTGTCCATGTAAGAAGCGGCGTTCACGCCTCCTGAAGCTCGGGCGGATGGGTTCCAAAACGGAACCATCCGCCCTTTCTCATTTGGAGCTGCTGAGTTTTCTCCTCACGATCGCGATCGAAAGCTCTTTCCCGTGTGTTCCCAATGGGGACGCTTGCGCGTTAGCGGGGTGCGTCAAAGCGCCATTTTACCCGGAGCAAATGCAGACCTCGTGGACGACGTTTCGTCCAGGGAACGGAGGTCGGGTCATCTGGCAATCGCGCCCTGGGCGAGTGTGAACTCGGCGCGGCCATGACACTTTTTAACATTCGAAGTCGTTGAAAGATCGTGCGGAGACCCCAAATTATCGTGGTCCGGATCGTGTAACGAAAGCCACACGACAGAGCGTGGTTACGTTGATCGTATTCGAAAGGAATCGTTGTCCCATGAACCGCCGTGCACTTCTCGCCCTTACCGTCCTTGGCCTTGCCGTCCTCCCCACCGCGTCTTCGGCGGGTGAGCTTTCGCCCTCTGGCGGCGGCGGAGCTGGTTCTGTTTCGGCAGGCAGCGCAGCCACGGCGAGCAGTGGAGATGCACAGGTCGATCGCCTGAAGGCGGCGGGGCGTTCGGTGAAATTCAACTACGTGCCCGAAGGGCAAAAGGAGCGCTACGGGCACGCCGAGGTACTCGTTCATGCACCGCTCGAAACCGTTCGTGCGATCGTGCAGGACTACAAGCACTACCAAGAGTATGCGCCCGAGAAGTTCAAGACGGCGCGCGTCGTCGGTCGTGACAAGGCGCAGGGCACGACGGACGTCTACATTCAGGTCCCCATTCTCAAGGGCATGGCCACGATGTGGTCGAAGCTTCGCTTCGAACGACCGCACACGGAAGGCGCGCAAGAGATCGTCGAAGGAAAGTTCCTCGAAGGCAGCGTCGACAACATGCATCTCGTTTTCCGCATGCGAAAGATCGACGAGCAGACGACGGTCCTCGCGACGGACGTGCTCATCGTTCCGAAGTTCCCCGCGCCGCAATCGGCGATCGACGAAGCGCTGCGCGATGCGGCAGTTCGCACTGTCGACGCGGTCGAGAAGCGTTCCGAGCACCCTCAGTAAGCAGCGACGCTCGGCAGCCGTGCGATCGGTAGTTGCTCCTATCTTTTCGCAGACGCGCTAAAGGAAGCACGTGAACGGCGAGGGATCCTCGAGGCAGTCGTGCGCCATGCTCGTCGCCGCAGCGATCCTCACGCTTGCGTCGATGCCTTCGGCGCACGCGCAAGCGAAAACAGGCCCGACGAGGGGGCTGCGCTACACGGCTCCGTCCTCTTGCCCGACGCGTGCCGAAGTACTTGGCAAGATCGAAGCGCGCTCGAATGCCGCGGTAGAAATGTTGTCGACCGATGAGCCCATCGCGGAAATCGAGGTCGCCGAAGTTGCCGAAAATTTCGAAGCGCGCGTTCGCGTGCGGAGCGCCGAAGAGCGGACGTTCAAGTCATCCGGCTGTGAAGGGGCAACGACCGCCGCGGCCTTCGTCATCGCGCTTGCATTGGACGAGGAGCGAAAGCGAGAGGTCGTCGTGTCATCGGTGCCTCCTCTCACCTCACGGGTTGCTGCGCGCGAAGCCGTTTGGCAGGTCGGTGCGGGCATCGGGGGCGGTGCGTTCTTCGCCGGCTCGGGCATGGTTGCCGCGCGCGGAGAAGTCTTCGTGGAGCTCGAGCGTCATCGACGCGCTTCGGTGAATTGGCTCGAGCCATCCTTTCGCGTCGGTTTCATCCGCACGTTGCCCGTCGATGTATCTGCCTCAGGGGCCGCGGGGGCGGCTTCCTTCACCTGGACCGCTGCACGCGCCGAAGCATGTCCGCTGCGACTAGGAACGGATCGTTTCGCTCTCAAACCGTGCGCCGACGTAGAGCTCGGCACGTTGGGCGGGGATGCGCGAGGGCTCGACGGCGCGTTGGCGCGAACGACGTTCTGGGCGGCCATCGGCGGGCGTGCTCGCGCCGAGTTGCGCGTGGGCACGCAAGATGGAGTGCGCGTTCCGTGGATGACGCTTGCCGTCGAAGGGGGTGGTGATTTTCCTCTGCCTCGCCACCGCTACGTGTTCCTGGATGGCAATGGCGCTTCGGTCTCGCTCTATCGCGCGCCTGCTTTTGCGGGCTCGGCGGTGCTATCGGCGCGATTTCACATTTTTCCGTAATCGACGGCCCTCGCCGAGATCAATCGGCCGGTTGCCGGACATGGCGCGAGACGGGAGTCCGTTCTCGTGCAATCCATTCCCTTGTCTCCATGAACCTCGCTCAGTCTATGCCCGCGCCAGAAACGGCAGCGAGTCATGCGCGGGTGAGAGCGCTCTTCGACCACCACGTCGATTTCGTCTGGCGAAGTGCGCGCCGCCTCGGGCTGACGAACGCCGAGGCAGAAGATGCAGTGCAGCAAGTGTTCATGGTAGCGACTCGAAAGATTCACGAGATCGACCCGAACAAAGAGCGGTCGTATCTTCTCTCGACCACCTATCGCGTTGCCGCCAACGCCCGACGCTCGCGCGCGCGAAAGCGCGAAGACGAGATGGATCGCGCCGTGAATGCGACGAACAACGAAGGGCCCGAAGGGGCCCTCGAGCGCGCTCAGGGGTTCGAGATCGTCCAGCGGATTCTCGACCAGCTCGAGGAAGACATTCGCGATGTGTTCGTTCTCTACGAGCTCGAAGAAATGACGATGGCAGAAATCTCGACGCTTCTCGACCTCGCGCCAGGAACGGTCGCTTCGCGCCTCCGTCGCGCGCGCGAAAAATTTCACGAGCTCGCAGCGCGCTATCGAAACGAAGGTGATGCATGAGCGACTTCAAGAGAATCCTCGATGATTCGAGCTCCGACGCGTTTGACCGAGGCCTGCTCGCGAACGCGGGACAAGCGCGAATGCCAGCGGACGGAAGAGCGCGTGTCGCTGCGTCCTTGGGAATCGCGGTCGTCGCCGGAGCGGGAACGGCCAAGACGACGAGCGCCGTTTCTCCTTCCTCTTCTTCTGCAAAGCCAGGCTCCCACGGCACTGCGCTTTCGTTCGGTGCGAAAATCGGGTTGGCGGTTCTCGGAGCGATCGCGATCGGAGGGGTCAGTGCGGCGCTCGTCGTTGCGAAGCGCGAGTCGAACAACAATGCCGTTTCCTCTCCGGCACTCGTCGCGAGCACAGATTCTCCATCGGCGATGAAGTCCGTCGGTTTGGAGGACGCGCAAGCTCTTCCCGTTACCGTCGAAGCGCCGATCTCCGTCGATTCACTGCCTTCGGCCAACGTCGCCGCGAGTGCGCCGTCGCAAGCTACCTCGCGCGTGGTTCCAGCGATCGAAGAGCACGAGGCTTCGAAAGAGGTGGCGGCTTCGAGTGAGAACACGCCGACGGCGACCTCGGCGAGCCCCGACAAATCTCGAGCGGGCGAAGACATTCTCGAAGAGGTGCGCGCGCTCGATGCCGTACGCGCAGCCCTTCGACAAAAGGAGCCAGGGAAAGCCCTCGAGTTGCTTTCGGTCGAACAAAAGAAAAGGCCGAGCAGTGCCTTCACCGTGGAGCGCGAAGCTCTTCGCATCGAAGCGCTCATGCAGAATGGAAATACGGAAGAGGCGCGCGCTCTTGCGGCAGACTTTTTGCGCTCGCACGGGCAATCGACGGCAGCTGATCGCGTGAAGCGCGCCATAAAATAATCGAGGCTCGTGATCAAACCGCAAGCCATTGGAGATAGCGCCGTATGAAACACTCATTCCTTACGCTTGCTCTCGCGGGCTCCCTCTTCGCCTCCTTTGCCTGCGACGATGACGATGTCGCACTGAACAACCCCAAGATCGATGGCGGTTCCGCTGAATCCGGCGACAACACGAACGAGGATTCAGGTCCTGACGCTGACAAGGACGCTGCGGTGAGCGGTACGTCCGTCGCGCTCGCATGGAGCCCTTCGCTCTTTCCGAGCGGCGGCAAGTATCGACTCGTCGTGGCCTGGCTTCAGTTCAACGACGACAAGCCCGATCCCACCCCCGATGTGGTTCTCGACGTACCGTTCGATCCTGCCGCGAAGAGCGCGAGCATCGGTGACCTCGCTGGCCCGAGCGACGAGAACCTTTTCTGCGAACGCGCCACTGCCGACGAAGCCGTGAGCCCGTGTCTCCCGACGACGAAGTACAAGGCAGGATTTGCGTTCACCCTCGTCGTCGATGACACGAACGGCAATGGCAAGGTCGACGTCAGCGTCTCGAATGGTCGCGCAAAAATCGACGACACCGTCGTCGCATGGGGGCAGGGCGCGTTCGTTTACAGTCCCACCGCTAACGGCAAGCTTTTGCCGGATGTACAGGATGCGACGAAGCAGAGCAT
>JAHFDV010000732.1 GCA_023248815.1 Myxococcales bacterium | reverse complement strand
TTTCCCCCGCGCACGAGCGGCAGGAGCGATTTTACCGAGTGCTTCGCGTTCGGCGCAAGGCCTTCGATCTCCAAGAGGGTCGGTGCAAGGTCGACGTTGCGAACGAGCGACTTCACTTCCGTTCCCTTTGGAAGGACCGAAGGGAGCGAGAGCAAGATCGGGATGTGCGTCGTCTCTTCGTAGTCGGTCACTGCGTGATGAAAACGAATCTCCATGTTGTCGAGCTTGGAGCGCCCATCGTGCGCGAGGGAGAGCGTCTCACCGTGATCTGCCGTCACGACGATGAGCGTGCGTTCGCGGAGCGAGAGCTCGTCGAGCGTATGAAGCAGCGTCCCGACCGCGTCATCGTCTTTCGCGGCCTCTGCCATGTACTTGCGAACGGTATCGTCCGACGGGCCAACGGGCGGTGGCGGGATGCGATCGAGAAAGCGCTTCGGCGGCTCCCAGGGTTCGTGGGGCGAGTTGTAGTTGCAGAAGAGAAAGAAGCGTTCGTCGGCATGCGCCTTCATCCACGCCGTTGCGTCGTTCGTGATGCGCTCCGTGTCTTGCACGCGATAGCGCTCGTCGTAGAGACGCTCGAATCCCATGTCGAGACCGACGCCCGCGTACCCGCCCATGAAAAAGTTGTTCACGAAGGCGCGCGTCGCTGCGCCTTCTTTGCGAAAGAGAAGCGGCAAGAGCGCGGGCGCGCCGTCGTAGAAGTGCGCAGCGGCTTTGTCGCCGAGCACCCATGCGAGCGTATCCACGCCGAGCTCGGAAGAGCGTTGTCCCGCGAGCATCGAGAGCGTCCCCGGCCGTGTCCAAGCACCGCCAGAATAGGCACGTGTAAACCGCACGGAATTTTTGGCGAGCTCGTCGATCGCAGGCGTCAGTCCCGGCAAGGTAGGAAGCCACGCGTCGAGCGGCGGATGCTTGGCGTCTTTCATTTTTCGATCCGTTTCGGGATCGTGAAAGCTCGCGAGCGCATCCGGGCGAAGGGCATCGACGACGATGAAAAGCACGTTGTACGGGAGCGCGCTCCCGCGACCGCTCACGGCGGGATGGGCGAAGAGCCCTAGTGCGAGCTCTTCGGAAGTCGTCGCGAGCTCGAGAGTGACTTCTTTCCCCGCATATTTCGAGAGATCGCAGCGCGCATCTTTCCAAGTGCGGCTCGTGTCGGCGGCGGCGACGACCGTCTCACAGATTTTATCGGTCGTTCCCGAGGAGCGAACGCTCACCGAGAAGTGCACGTCGTTCTTCGTCGGCAGCGCCACGCCTGCCGCATAGTCGAGGCGACCCTCGTTGGGCACGGTGAGCTTGAAGCCGACGCGCCCGGTCGAAGGAACGAAAAGAGATTCGCGTTGGTCGAAGCTCCCCTCGCTCATGTTCCAGATCTTGGCGTCGGGAGCCCACGGCTTCCCCGAGCGCGTCTTCGTGACGACCCACGCTTTTTCTTCATCGCTCGTGCGGATGACGATCGAAGTGCCGAGCGCTTTGCTGGGGCCTTCGATTTTCGAGTGAACGAGCGGCATCCTTCGCCAAACGGTCCGGAGCTTCGCGAGGCCGTCTTGAAGGTGCGGCAGATCGATCTCGGCCGTCGGCAAAAGCTCCGTGAGCCGGTGAGTGACCGAAAACGTCCGCTCATCGCGAAGGGTCGCGGGCCTCGAGGCCTCTTTCTTTGGAGCGCTCCCCGTCGTCGGAGTCGCCACGCCCGGGGCGACGATCTTCACCTCGCGACGAAAGATGAAATAGGCCGCGGTCCACCCGCCGGCAAAGATCGCGACGGCGACGAGTGGTCGCACGAATCTCATTTCAGCGCCTCTTGCGCGCGATCCTCACTCGCAGGCGCGACGCCGCCGATCTCGATGGCCACGATCCAACCGTGGCTCATCCAGCGTTGAAACCACTCGGCGAGAGGTGGATCGCCCTCGGTGATTTTTGCGCACGCCTCGCCGAGAGTCATCCCGCTGCGGAGACGAGAGAGCACGGTGTGCTCGTCTTCGGTGAGCTCTTCGAAAAACACCGCACCGCTCGCTCGGCGCTCGACGGCGACGAACAGCGCGCCATTTTCGAGCACGAGCTGTTCATGCGACGTGTCATCGGTCAGCGCGGCGCTCGTCCGCGCGAGAACTTGCGCCCGGTACTGCGTCAGCTTGGAGGAGAGAGAGAGGCACTCGAGCGCCGGATGAAAGCGGAATCGCGCGCGCGGCCAATCGTCTTCACCGATCGCGGTGATGACCTCGAGCGAAACTGGGCTCGCGTCGTCCGCG
>JAHFDV010000317.1 GCA_023248815.1 Myxococcales bacterium | reverse complement strand
ATACGGGTTCGAACCTCTGGGCCGACGGTACGATGAACAGCCCCGACCTGAACCAGTTCCCCGGCACGCTAGCGAAGACGGGCGAACATCAGTCGTGCACGAACGACTACGGCGTCTACGACATGGTCGGCAACCTCCATGAATGGGTCGACGATCACACCGGCACGTTCCAGGGCGGCTACTACCAAGACACGCACCTCAACGGCGACGGCTGCAACTACGCCACCGTGGCGCACAACTTCAGCTACCACGACTACAGCACGGGCTTCCGCTGCTGCGCGGATCAAGAGCTCTGACGCGCTGCTCGTTCCTTCACGCTCCCTCGACGGGGTGAAGGGAGCGTGAAGGAACTTCGCGCTAGCTAGGCGTGTGAGCTTTGGTACCCAGTCGTTTGTTTTGTCGCGGGTCCTTGCCCGCGACGGGTCGGACGGAGCTAGGCGGGAGAGCGTGATGGGCGGCTCCCTCGACGGTGCGAAGGGAGCGTGAAGGAACTTCGCGCTAGCTGGACGTGTGAGCTTTGGTACCGAGTCGTTTGTTTTGTCGCGGGTCCTTGCCCGCGACGGGTCGGACGGCGTTGGACGGGAGGGCGCCCTTGACGGCTTGCGCTCCGAGTGGCTTTCTCGATGCACGGCGTTCGCTTCTCGAGCTACTGCTTCGTGAAGATCAGCGCGGCGATCTCGGCTTTGCCGTTGTAGTAGCGCAGCTCTTTCCCGAGGAAGCTGTAGGAGTAGGATTGTGCGGGTTGTGCGTCGCACGTTCTCGTCAGAGTGAGCGTCGTGCCCGTCGTGCTTGCGGCGATGCTCTCCGTTTTCGCGCTCGTAGCGTCGGTCGGATCCGCGGTGACGGCTTCCCAAACGCCGCCTTGGACGACGAGTTTGCTGCGTAAGAATGGCGCAGGGCCGATCGCCTTGGGACGGCCGAAGATGACGTATTCTGTCAGAAAGTAAGTGCCGTCCTCGATGGCTCCACCGGTCGGAGTCGGCGCGGGATCCGTGACGGCGCGTTGAACGCCAACCGGTGCGCCCGCGATCGTCAGCGTGTTGCAGGCCTTGGGTGAGGTGTCGCCCGAATCGATTCGGGCGATGTCGGCGTCGGACTTTGGGCTCGCTCCATCCGCCTCATCGGCGTCGGCGTCTCCTCCATCCGCGACGCTCTCCGGGTGCGTGGCGGGGTCGCCGTCCGAGTCGCCGCACGCCTCTGCGCTGAGCAGCAAGAGCGCGCCGACAGCAAGGGCCGGAATCAGGGAGCGAGAACCATTCTTCGGTGTTTTCATCTCGACGCTCCTTCGCATGCCGCGCGCCAGACGCCGCCTGAGGGCGCGATTGTCAGGAAGAGCGCAATAAACACGTGCTTCGGCGATCGAGCCGCGGCGTCGGTGACGCCAATAATTCACGGCTGTGAAGGCGCGTTCGCGATCGCGAAGCGTTGAGGGCCCGCTCTGCGGGGTGCCTAGCCATGACGTGAGGAGCGGTCGGAGCGGGGAGCGACCCAGGGCGCGGCGAAAGCCGTTCTCGCGCCGGGTTCTGAAAAGCTCATCCGGCGAAGTCCGACTCCTTATCGTCTGCTGACTTGCAGAGCGTCAGCGGCGTGTTATGCGGTGCCTCGGCTCTTAATGGGTGTCTTAACGTGATTCGCAAAGTCGCCTCCTGGGAGGTTTCGGTTCCCGCTGATCAGGCGTTGGAGTGTCCGAGGCGTTGCGCGGTGTGTGGCACAGTGGCGAGCCCTGCCTGGACTCGCGTACCGGTCGTCGTCGATCTCGCGTTCTACCAGTGCGCCTCGTGCCGCCGGCTCGTGAAAGCCTGGCCGCGCACGCATGTTCTCTTCGCGCTTCTTTCGATCCTCATCGTGAGCGGGATCGGGCTCATCGCTTATGCGGACGCTCACATTGCGTCGCCCTTCGCGGTCTGGGTCGTGCCGACGGTGCTCGCACTCCTTCTGATCGGCAATCTCGCGTGGCTCATCTTTCTGCGTCCTACCGCGTTTCGTCGCGAGCGACGGCGCAGCGGCGCAGTCGTCTTCGATCGCCGCCGCGGAAGCCTGCGCACGTTCTTCTGCCGCAGCAACGACTGGGCTCGCGACTTTTCCAACTTGAATCGCGGTAGTATTCGCGAGGTGCGCGAGCGAGACATCGCGTACGGCGCCGTTTTCGGAGTCGTCTTCGCGCTCGTCGTGACGCCCATTCTTTCGGCGATCGCGTGGAACCAAAATTTCGTCTCGCTCTATGTCGACAACGCGGCCGACACGGAGCTCAAGGTTTGGTTGGACGGCGAGGTCGCGGCGACGGT
Organism: Myxococcales bacterium; assembly: GCA_023248815.1. Lineage (GTDB taxonomy): Bacteria > Myxococcota_A > Polyangia > Polyangiales > Polyangiaceae > JAHFDV01. Next base: position 4,825 of record JAHFDV010000317.1, on the reverse strand, counting down.
GATGCCGAACCACGATGGACATCACTCGCGCGAGCTTCGAGTGTTTCGCGGCCCGCACGTCGTTGGTCTTTCTCTTCCACGAGCCGATCGCCCGACGCGCGAGTTCGACACCGAGATGGTGCGAGACCACGACTACCTCTTCAATCCGGGATCCCTCGCGTGCTACTGGCGCAGCGTCGCCCTCTACGACGACACGGAGACCAAGGGCGTCGCCGAAGAAGACGGACCGCTTCCGATCCAGGATTTCTACGACTTCTCGCACGTCGACTATTTCTTCGAGCCGCCGCCGACCTTCATCTCGAGCTCCAATCGCCATCGCACGGCGATCCTTCGCAACGTTGCCTGCACCGAGATGGCCAAACGCCACTGCGAGCCCGTGCGCACGTCGCTCATCGCGTGCGAGTACCTTGCGACCTCCGAAGCCGACGTCGATCAATGCATCGCCAAGGCACGCATTGCCTGCGCGACTCCGGTGACGACGGCCTCCGTGACGACGGCTTCCATCACCCCGAACGAAGACTGATTGCCCTCGTCGCCAAAATCGGTGTAGGGTGCGCGCCTTCGCTTTGGCCAGGTAGCTCAGTTGGTAGAGCAGCGGATTGAAAATCCGCGTGTCCCCAGTTCGATTCTGGGCCTGGCCACCATTCAAATTGGCTTCGACGGCCGATTTAAACGAGGTTCAGGAGAACCTCCAGTCGCTGCTCCGGCCGTTCCGCCTGCTATAGTGCGCCGCATGAAGCGCGCCACTCGAGCTGCAGTACTCGCCGCGATCGCTGTCTCACTCGTTGGAACTTCATCGTTCGCTCAGCGAAAAACGAAGAAGCCGGCCAGAACGACGCACGGCGCAAAGCAAGCGCCCAAGAAGACGCCAGCCTCCGCGGCTGGTTACGACTTGGACGAGCCTACGGATCCGCCCGCAAAGCCGGAGCCTGAAAAAAAGGTCGCGCAGTCCGTCGAAGATCTGAGCGAGAAGCCCAAGGTCGAAGACGACGGCAAAGAGAAGAAGCTCACGCTCGCCGGCGCGCTCGGCCTGGTGTTTCCCATCGGCAAATACTCGACAATCACGGGCGTCGGTATCGGGCTCTACGGCGATGCGGAATACAAGATCACGCATCAGATTCGACCGACCCTGCGTCTCGGCGTGCAGCTCCACTTCAATGCGCATCGCACGCCCCAGGAGAACGAGCGCTCCTACTCCTCGACATCACGGGCTCACGAGATCCCGATCCTCGTCGGTCTTCGTTATTACCCCGTAGAAAAGGGATCGCTCGACAGCTTCTTCGTCTTCGGTGAAACGGGCCTTTTCGTACGCTTCGTCTCCGAAGATCGCGCCGGCGCGCAGTCGGTCGACAAAGGCTGCGAACGCAACGTCGACGGCGTGAGCTGCAGCCAAACGAAGGTCAACTGGGGATTCGGCGTCGGCGCGGGCGCCGTCGTCGGTCCGATCGAGCTACGCGCGAGCTTCCACAGCTACGACATCACGGAGTTCCCGGCGCGCATGGCGGTCGGCCTATCCGGAGGCTACCGCTTCGGCTCCTTCTGAGTCTCTCGTTACGAATTGCGTCCATCGAAGGAGAGGGGAGCGGCCCTCACCGCGATGGCGGCGCCGCTCGGCACATCTCGGTTTCGAGCTATCTGGGCGCGAACGCTTTGCATATAATGCGCGCACGATGAACGACGACATTCGCACGATTCTGGCTGAGCACGGTCGCCTCGCTGCCGATCCCAAAACACTCGCCGACGATGCCGATCTCTACAATGCGGGGCTCACGTCGCACGCGAGCGTCAACTTGATGCTCGCTCTCGAAGACAAGTTCAACGTGGAGTTCCCCGAGCGCATGTTGAAGCGCAAGTCGTTCGAGTCGATCGCATCGATTCGCACTTGCCTCGAAGAGCTCACCGGGGCCGCCAAGTGAGCGAGCTTACCGAGCTCGCGCATCGCATCGGTAAAGAAGTCATTGGGCCCGACGCGATCGACGTCGACAAGCACGCGCGTTTTCCGAAGGCGTCGATCGACGCACTCCGCAAAGCCAAGCTGCTGAGCGCCTACGTGCCGAAGGAGCTCGGCGGCATGGGTGTTTCGATTCGCGACCTCACGGAGATTTGCCACGTGCTCGGGCAGTACTGCTCGTCGTCGGCGATGGTCTACGCGATGCATCAGATTCAAGTCGTCTGCATCGTCCGCCACGGCCTCGAGTCTCCCGCGATGCGCGAGTACCTGAAGAACCTCGTCGAGCATCAGTATCTCATCGCATCGGTCACGTCTGAAGTCGGCGTCGGCGGCGACGTGCGCTCGAGTCTTTGCGCGCTCGAAGACGCAGGCGATCGCTTCAAGGTCGAGAAGAATGCTTCCGTCGTCTCTTACGGCGCCGAAGCCGATGCGCTCCTTCTTACGGCGCGTCGCACGAAGGATGCGCCCCCGAATGACCAAGTCCTCGTTCTTCTCGAGAAGAAGGACACGACGATGGAAAAGCGTGGCGAGTGGGACACGCTCGGCATGCGCGGAACGTGCAGCATGCCTTTTCTCGTGAGCGGAACCGCAAAGAAGGACCACATCCTGCCGCTTCCCTATTCCGAGATCGCGAGCCGCACGATGGTGCCGTTTTCACACCTCGTGTGGACCTCGCTCTGGTCGGGAATCGCGACCGATGCGCTTCGTCGCGCACGCATCTTCGTGCAGACCGAAGCGCGCAAGAAGCTGGGCACCGTCCCGCCGGGAGCCATCCGTCTCGCCGAAGTGAACAGCATGCATCAGTCGCTGCGGGCGGTCATCGAAGACGCCATTGCCGAATACGAGCGCGTCAAAGACAATGACGACCTTCTCTCGAGCGTTCGCTACACCGTGCGCATGAACAACCTCAAGGTCTCCGTCTCGCAGCACATCGTGCAGATGGTGAATCACGCGATGATGATCTGCGGCATCTGGGGCTATAAAAACGACTCGAAGTTCAGCCTCGGTAGACACCTCCGCGATGTCCACGGCGCAGGCGTCATGGTCAACAACGATCGCCTTCTCGGAACGAACGCGTCGTTGCTCCTCGTCCACAAGGAAGAAACATGAGCGAAGAAGCACAAGCCGCCTTTCTCGAGGAGCTCCTCGCCGAGAAGATCCTTTTCGCGACGGGCGTTCCTGGAGTCGTCGGACGGAGCGCGACCTTCGAATCGATCGTCGACGGATTCGACGGTTTGGTGAAGAAGTTCGCAAAGCAAGATCGCGCCGAGATCATGCGCTTTCCACCGGTCGTCACGCGCACCAACTTCGAAAAGAGCGACTACCTGCGCTCCTTTCCGCAGCTCATGGGATCGATTCACACGTTCGTCGGGAACGAACGCGATCACATGGATCTCCTGAAGACGTTCGAAGCCGGCGAGGACTGGAGCAAAAAGCTCACGAAGACCGACGTCGTGCTCTGCCCAGCCGCTTGCTACCCCGTGTATCCGACGCTCAAGGGAATCATCCCTGACGAAGGCCGCATCATCGACGTCATCTCGTACTGCTTTCGTCACGAACCCTCGCCGGATCCCGCGCGCATGCAGCTCTTCCGCATGCACGAAAACGTCTGCATCGGTAAGCCGGAGAAGGTTCAGGCCTTCCGCGATTCTTGGCTCGAACGCGGGCTCTCGATGTTCCGCTCGGTCGGGCTCGAGCCGCACTCGGATCTCGCGAACGATCCATTCTTCGGCCGCGCAGGAAAAATGCTGGCGGTGAACCAGCGCGATCAGAATCTCAAATTCGAGATTCTCCATCCGATAACGTCTGTCGAGAAACCGACCGCCATCGCCTCGTTCAACTACCACCAAGACCACTTCGGTCATCTCTTCGGTATTCACTTCGAAGACGGAAGCGACGCCCACACCGCCTGTGTCGGGTTCGGGCTCGAGCGCATCACGCTCGCACTTTTGAAGAAGCACGGTCTCGACACGAAGAAGTGGCCCGCCGAAATTCGCAAGACGCTCGATCTCGACTGACCATGCCGCGCCTCCTTTCGATCGAACCGAGCACGTACACGCCGCACGCGCTTCATCGCAACGAAGACGCAAGTTGGCCCGAGACGAACTGCTACGTCGACCTCGTCATCGAGGTTCTGCACGCGTACGGCCTCGAGCCGCTCGCGATGCTGCCTTTCACGATGCTCATGGACTTCGAAGGCGAGCAGTGGACGTTCTTCAAGCCGCCCCACGCCGACATCCTCGATCTTTATGGCATCGAGATCGTCGAGCACGCGATTTGGCGGCCTCTCGACGAGCACGTCGAAGAGCAGGTGAACGTCGGCCGTCCGATCTTCGTCGAGATCGACTCTTTCTATCTGCCGGACACCAAGGGCACGACGTACCGCACGGAGCACGGCAAGACCACGATCGGCGTCACGCGCATCGATCGCGAGAAGTTCTCGCTCGACTACTTCCACAACAAGGGCTTCTACAGCCTCGAAGAAGCCGACTACAAAGGTGCGTTCTTCATCGACCCGAAGCCGGCGTTCGTGCTGCCGCCTTACGTCGAGGTCGCCAAGCTAGAAGGACTCGTGAAGCGACCTCCCGCCGAGCTCGCCGATCACTCGATCGCGCTCTTGCGACAGCACTACTCGCGTCGTCCCAAGCGCAATCCGTTCGACGCCTATCGGCCCCGTTTCGAGCGCGACCTCGCATGGCTCCTCGAGCAGCCAATGAGCTCCTTTCATCTCTATGCATTCGCGACGGTTCGCCAGATCGGCGCCAACTACGAGATGAGTGCAGAATACATCAAGTGGCTGGTCGCCAACGGCCACCCCGGCTTCGCCGAAGCTGAAGCGCCGTTTCGTCGCCTCTCCGAGATCGCGAAAACCAT
>JAHFDV010000731.1 GCA_023248815.1 Myxococcales bacterium | reverse complement strand
CGCGCGCGCAGGCGAGCGCTCCACCGCTCACGATTGCGGGCACGAAGTTCACGCTCGACCTCTTGAAGAAGCACTTCTTCAACAACCTCCTTTGGCCGGACTTCGCCGCCATCCCATCGAAGGCTCACCCGACGATCGTCTATCAAGAGATCCCACTCGAGAAGCCCACGGACGTCGTCGGCTATCGGGTACGTGCGATTCACGTGCACCACACGATCGATACCTGCGGCTTCGTCATCGAGGGGAAGGGCGGCGCGATCGCTTATAGCGGTGACACCGGCCCGACCGACCGCCTCTACGAGGTCATCGACGCGACTCCGAACATGCGTGCGCTCCTCATGGAAGTGAGCTTTCCCAACGACGAACAGAAGCTCGCGACGGTCAGTGGGCACCACACCCCCAAGAGCCTAGCCATCGATCTCGCGAAGATCGAAAAGCCAAAGGATCTCGCGACGCTGCTCTATCACATTAAACCTCATTTCCAGAAAGAGGTCGAACGTGAGCTCGCCAAGCTGAAGGGCTTGAACCTCACGGTGCTAGCCCTCGGAGATCGCTTCAAATTGTGAGTTGAAAGGACTCGCTGGCCACTGCGAGCCCTTTTCCGTCCTTCACAGCCGTTGCGATTTCAGGCGACCTCTGCCATCCATCGTTCCCCTTAAATCAGGAGCGAACGGTGGACGCAGTAGCAATCAACGAGACTTCTTCATCCGATCCGTCCGACATCCGTGGCCTCGAGGGCGACGAAGAAGGGCGACGCGTCGTACGCGAGGAGCTGCGGCTTCTGGCGGCGGTGAAGGGCGCTCTCGACGATGCTGCTCGTGCGCAGCTCGAGAAGAAGGCCGCGCAGGCTCGAGAAGATTCTCGTCTCCTCGAGCTTCGCGATGAGGTTGCTGAAGCAAAGCCGGACGACCTCCCCGCGCTTTTCGAACAGATGCACCACGTAGGAGCGCTGCGGGCCCAGCGAGGGAAGGGCGCCGTCGGCATCATCGACCAGGGCAGTCCGTATTTCGGCCACCTCCGTCTCGAAGAGAACGGGAAGCGCCGCGACGTGCTCGTCGGGACCAACTCGTATGTCGACACCTCCGCAGGCGTGCGCATCGTCGATTGGCGCAATGCCCCGGTGAGCCGCATCTTTTATCGCTATCAAGAGGGCGACGATTACGAGGAACGCCTCGGCGATCGCGTGGTCGAAGGCAATGTGCTCGCGCGTCGCGGCGTCGCGATTCACGGCGGTGAGCTCGTTCGCATTGCGAGCCCGCAAGGAACGTTCATCAAGGCCGCCGAAGGATGGAAGCGCGTGCAGACTTCGCGCGCCCAACTTCGTACCGAGAAAAGGGTCACGGAGAACAAAGACTCCGCGAATTCGAGCCTTCAGATCGCGCCCAAGCTCGGTATCGGGGCAGACGGTGCCGTTCGCGAAGACAAGCATCTTCCCGCGATCGCGGCCCTCCTCGACAAGGCGCAATTCGAGCTCATCACGAAGCCTGGAGCCGGGCTCGTTGCGATTCAAGGCAGCGCCGGTAGCGGCAAAACCACCGTCGGTCTGCATCGCGTCGCCTATCTCGCGTTCACGGAACCGCAACGCTTCCGTCCCGACAAGATGTTGGTCGTCGTTCCCCACGACGCCCTCCGCCACTACGTCGCGCGCGTGCTTCCTTCGCTCGGCCTCGAAGGCGTGACGATCACCACGTTCGATCGGATTGCGCATCGCATGATGCCGACGTCGTTTCCGAAGCTGCCGACGCTCATCAACAAAGACACGCCGCCGGTCGTCTCGCGCATCAAGAGCTCGGGAGCGCTTCTGCGCGCCATCGAGAAGGTCGGCGCCGAAGTCGACGTGACCATCTCGCGACGCATCAGAGAAACGATGGCGAAGTGGCCGTCGGGCGAAGTCGTCGTCAGAGCCTACGAGACGACGAAAGGGACGCCCGAAGAGCGCCTCCGTTTGCTCGGAAATTGGGCAGCCGGGAAGGGGCCCGGCATCACCGAGAAGGCGTTCGCCGATCTTCCTCCGGTCACGCGCAGCACCTTCGAATCGCTCCTCGGAGAGGTTCGTCGCCTCGCGCGCGATGTCGTCGGAGTCTGGGACGAGCTTTTGACCTTGAAGGAGAAGCTCGTCGAAATCCTCGGTAACACTCTCGGGCCGAATCAAATCGATCGCGTTCACGAATGGTGTGTGCGCCAAGCGCGCATTCGCGCCGAGAAAGATCGCGATGGCGAGGTGCCGACGCTCGACTCGGAAGACGCGCCGATCCTGCTGC
>JAHFDV010000316.1 GCA_023248815.1 Myxococcales bacterium | reverse complement strand
CGAATTCGTGGATGCCCACGTATACGTTTCCCGTGGCACCTCCCATACCCGGCTCGGCGACCAGCACCGAATCGTTGACGAAGGGAACGACCGCTGGCCCTGGCAAGAGGCGACTTCCAACTTGCCATCGAGCCCAACGCGCAAACGTTGCCGCCTTGCTGCGTGATCCGAGCGGATGCGCGAAGATGAACCGGAGTGAATCGCGGAGAGTAGAGAGTCTCTGAATCGTATCCGGCAGACGCATGAGCGCGAGCCTCCCATGAGAACGACCAGCTTCGCAAATCGATTCGCTGGACATGGGAATCCCGACGTCGGCTTATTGCGCGGGAGACAGCCTCCAACCTCTCCTGCCTCGCTCCCGGCGTTTGCGTCGCCAACGGTCCTCACTCGCCGCTCAAAAGTCGATGTAGATGAACTTCGGACCACTCGCTCCGAAGACGACGAGCGCGAGCAGCATGAGTGCCAGGACTGCTCCAAGCCCGAAATCCTCTATTACCTCACGCGTCATCGGGAAATCCCTGCCAATCTGAGGGCATAAGGGAGCGCGGTGCCGATAGGCATCGCGAAGAAGATCCAGCCATAGGTAACGAGGGCGAAGTTGCCGGCGATATAGGCGAGCTGCATTGGCCTCGACTCACGCACGGTCAAAGGGGCGACGCGTTGCCAGATGGGCCGGGCCCCGCGGTAAGCGACGAGCAGGACGGCATGGTACGCGCCCCAGATGACAAAATTCCATGCCGCCCCGTGCCACAGCCCGGAAAGCGTCATGGCGGCCAGCGTGGCGACGATCGTTCGCGCCCGCGTCCCGCGACTGCCGCCGAACGGAATGAACAAGTAGTCCGTGATCCAACGCGAAAGAGAGATGTGCCACCGCCGCCAGAACTCGGATGGAGTCTTCGCTAGGTAGGGCCAGTTGAAGTTCTCGGGCACATGGATTCCGAAGAGCCGCGCGCTGCCGATGGCGATATCGGAGTACGCCGAAAAATCGAAGTAGATTCGAAAGCTGTAGACGACGATTCGAAAGACGAGCGTAGCGTACCGAGCTTCGTGAGGCACATTGGGAGTGAAGCCTCCCTCGATGAGGTTGCTTAGGTTGTCGGCGAGAATCGCCTTTTTGCAAAGTCCGATGGCAATGCGCTGCAGTCCGAACCAGAGGTCGGCACCGTTCACGCGTGCATTCGCGAGTGATGGCGCGAACCCCTGGATACGCTTGATCGGTCCCGCAATCATCGTGGGAAAGAAGAGAATGAATGCGCCGTAGTCGACCAGGCGCTGTTTTTCGGCGCGGCCGAAGTACCGATCGGCAGCGTAATGAACGAATTCGAAAACGAAGAAGGATAGGCCGAGCGGTAAAGGAATCTGCGCGACCGGACCAAGAGTCGACCCTCCAAGCCTCACCGAGATGTCGCTCGCGACAGCCACAAGGAAGGGCCCGTACTTAACCAGCGCTAGGATTGCGACCGCTTGAGCGATCCCCCAAAGCGAGACGCGACTTTTCGGTTCATAAAAACGGCTGATGACGATTTCGGCGATGAAAACGACGAGCCAAAGACCGCCGTAGAATGCGTAGAAGAGCGCACCTACGGTCATGAGCCACGCGGCCCGCGCCCGCTGCGGGAGCAACGAGAATCCGACGAGCGCGAGCGCTAGAAAGGCCGCGTAGGTCCACTCGTTGAAGATCAACGCTCGCTCCGCTTTCTCACAGCGCCGCCGCGAACTGCCTCCGCTAGGCCTTCTCCAAGCCACCGCGCGATCTTCTCTGCGCCGCTCGCCGTCGGGTGCTCCGCGTCGAAAAAGTCGGAGTGCAAAAGCTCCGCTGGGGGCAGTGCGAAGAGTCGGCAATTCGGCACCTTCGATGCAATCGCCGCTGCTGCTGCGCGAAGGTTTCCATAGTCGGCGACGTGAGCGCTCGACTCGTCCGCTCTCCGCAGCTGCGGAAACTCATAGAACAAAACGGTCACGCCCCTCGTCGCGTACGTGTCGCAGAGACGGCTCAGTGCGGCAGAGCCTTCTGTCTCGTGCATTTCGGCCGTCTCATCGTTCAGCTCCGTAAGGAAGCGCTCGTCCTTCGAGTCGACCGGAGTCGGCTTTCGCCCGGCCGACGATTGTAGCTTTCCGAGAAGTGCCTTGCCGATGTCACCACCCGATTCCGGAAAAAGTCGCGCGCGTATCGCCAAACGTTCGCGATAGGTCGTCCAGCCACTAGAAATCTTTTCGTCCATCCATGCGTGAACGAAGTGACGAGGCGGCGCCACGCAGCGACGGGCGAGGCGATACGGCTCCTCTGAATTCCTCGACCACTCGACGAGACCGAGATGCTGCGGGCAGGTTTCCTCTTCCCACCATGCTCTCTCGAGCGTGAGTGGAACTAGTGCAACATCGAGAGCGTCACGAAAGGAATAAGCGATCGCTCGATCGTCGTCGAAACGGTTCCCTGGCAACGCAATGTTGTAGACACCGAGCTGTCCGTGCTGCGACTGCAGCTGTGCGGCAACGGTCTCGGTTCGCTGGAGGTACGCACCCCAAACGAAACTTGGGCCTGTCATTCCGACGATGATTCGGGAGTCTGATTGGCGGATGGTCGCGACGACTCGTGCGTAACCTTCGACCCCGGGTGCTCCAAGATTTGGGAGTCGGTAGTCTTGCAGATAGACGGCTTCAAGCGAACGGTGGGACGTGCGTACCGTGGCTTCGACGGCCGACAGGAGCGCGACACACGCCATTAGGCGCCTCATCAGGCGCGCGCGAGCCGGGCCCTTCCCCATCGAATCTCTCCACAGCGGTGCCAGCACTGCGCTGAATTACACTCGCACCGAAGTGGCGACAACCGTTTCAATCAGTGGGGACGTCCGGTCCTAGGACCGGCGGCCGTCGTTCTCACTGAGAATTCCCAAGTATCGGGGCTGCTCGCATATCCAAGCGGTCCTGACGGCTCGAGTTAGGGCACTCCCCCCGCCCCACTATGTGCCCATTTGAGTCAAGGCGATTTCGCCATCACTGCGTGACCCCGACGCACCGATTCGTCGTCGATCGATACGCATAGTAAGGGTGGATGTTCGATGGCCCGTTGACGCCCCCTTCCGCCGATACGTCAATCACATAGGCCGAACCACTCACGAGAATCGATCCGCTCGTCGAGACGCGACCTCGAATCGCGGCGTCAGCGCCGCCACCGGAAATGAACCGAATGCCGTCGATCGACTCGGTGTACGCAACCGAGATACTGAGGGATCCACGGATGTCGCAGTCCGTCGTAGGCAAACCGTAGAGCACATCTCTCCCGCAAAGGATCGCGCTCTGAGCAAGCGCCCCAACGTTGACGCCGTAGGCGCTGCGCAAGTAACGGAACTGCAACGGCGTCAGAAGGTCGCGGTCAGGCGTTATCTCGAACGTCAAAGCGCGCGTCGCCGTGTTGAAACGGACGCGACCCGTGGCTGTCCACGTAGTGGACTCGGTGACAACCTCATTACAAGGCGGTGGCCCGCACGGAGCCCCGAGATCGCTCCATTGCGCTATCGCCGTACCATTCGTCGTGCAGGTCAGCGCCGCGTAGAGATCGGTATTTGCCAACGCCTCAGGTGGATTGAACGCGTTCTTCCCCGGCGTCACTGGCACACAGCTCACCTTCACCGGCGGTGGCGCGCCGGCGGTCACGCTCCCGGAGAAGTCCGTGATGTTGCACTCCAGCGTCCCTCCCGTCGGCTGCGAGGAAATCAGAACCATGTAGTTACCGCCACTCACAACGGGCGTCGCGAACGTATACGAACCGCTCGTATCGATCGCCAAGGTCTCACCATTGGTGTTGTTCTTCAGCACGAGGCCTTTGGCCGTCACTCCCGTCGCGGAGACAGTGATCGGAAACGTACTCGTCGTACATGTTACGTCGAGGTTGCTGACGTTCGCGCCGGCGACGATGCCCGTCCCGTTCGCGACGACGCACGTCTGCGAAAGATTCTTCGGCTGGGAGTACGCGGTCACCTCGTACGCGCCATTCGGAACCTTAAGCGGCAGCTTGTAAGGACCGTCTTTCGAGATAGCGGTGTAGTTCGAGGGGCCGCCGAAGATCACGAGACCCGAACCGGCCAGGCCCGACACGGTGCCGCCCAGCGTAAACAAACCCGGGCTTGGAACCGAAGCGTCGGAATCGGCGTCCCCGGGGTCTGGTTCGTAAACGTCCGCGCCAGAGTCGAACAGACCTGCATCGAAAATCGTGCTGCTATCGGGTGCTGCATCAGTAGGGGTGGGGCCGGCATCGAAGGCGCCAGCGTCGTCCGCGGACGCTGAGTCATCGACGGGCGCGTCTGCGACCGCGGTATCTGGCGATGCTCCGTCCACCGGAATCCCACCATCGGGCAGCGCCGCATCGACTCCCGCATCAAGCTCAAGAGGATCGTCCTCGTCACAGTTCACGAGCACGAGCGATTGCGCGCAAAAGAGCGCGAGAAGAAGTCGTTTGGTCGATGCGTTCTGAATTTTCACTGGCCCCTCCCTCCCCTAGTGCTCAGGCCCTCAAGAGTAGCTCACAGAAGCCGCCGATTCGCGTCTCGGTCGATGTACCGTCTCCGGACATCGCGCCGACCCTCTCCCGGCAAGTTGCGCTTCTCACGCTCCAGCCGGCGTCGCCGCGAGCGCTCCGCAGCGCCTACTGCGTCACGCCTACGCACTTGTTCGTAGTCGTCTTCTCGACGGAGGGGTCCGCGTACGAGTTCGTGTTGCGAGTCGCACTCGAGGTAAGGGTCATTTGAATAGCTGAACCGACAATCGTATATTTGCCTCCAGCAGAATATTTGCCGCGCTTCGCCCCATCGACGTAACTGACGCCGGCGCTAATCTGCCCCGAAGATTCTACGTAGCCGTAGTTGGAGCTATCGAGACACGTCTGAGGGCTAGGGCTCGGGGTGTAGAACCATTCTTTGCCACAGCGCGCGCCGTTCGCCGTTGCTGCTCCGATGTCGACGCCATATGTGGTTGAAAGGAGACCGTAGGCGTAGGGCTGCATGAGGTCGCGGTCTGGCGTGATATCCACAGAAACGACGCGCGTCGCCGAATCGAACCGAAAGTGTCCCGTCGCCGTCCAATTTTCGGTGGGCTCTACTTTCTTCACTGAGCAAAACTTGCCGGTGCCGCAGGGGTTGTCCGCGTTCAGTGGCATGTATCCGAGCAAGGCCGTCGTGTCGGAGGTACATGCGAGCGGAGCGTAGAGATCCTTGTCGACGATCCTCGGTGGAGGGTTGAAGGTATTCTTTCCGAGGGTTGTCGATGCGCACGTCACCGTGATTGTCGGTGGCGCGCCCGTCGTAACTGTCCCGCTTCCGTTCGAGGCGACTTTGCACGATTGCGCCCCGTTCGAGGGCTGCGACGCAATAGTGATTTCGAACGCCACCCCACTCGCAACAGGCGCCGTGAACGAATACGCACCGCTCGCATCGATGCTCAATGTTTGGCCGTTGGTGTTGTTCTTCAACACGAGCCCCGGTCCTGTCAGGCCGGAGACCGTTACGGTGATCGGAAACGTATCCGTCGTACACGTCACATCGAGATTCGTGACGTTGGAGCCCGCCACCGTGCCCGTAGCATTCGCAACTACGCAAGTCTGAGAAGGATTCTTCGGCTGGAAGTACGCGCTCACGTCGTACGCACCATTCGGAACTTTGAGCGGAAGCGTGTAAGCACCGTTCTTCGAGATCGCGACGTAGTTCGAAGGGCCGCCGTAGAGCACGAGGCCTGACCCCAAGATTCCCGAGACGGAGCCGCCCAGCGAGAACAAAGTGGGGCTCGGCTCAGAAGCGTCGGAGCCGGCGTCGATGGGCTCGGGAACGTAGACGTCCGCGCCCGCGTCGATCGGAGAGGCGTCGATGAACACGCCAGTGTCGATCGCTGCATCCGCTACCGTCGGCCAGGCATCCATCACGCCCGAATCGATCTCTTCGGAGTCGTTCGGCGGCCCAGCATCGATGGCGTCGGGCGCCGTCGCACTATCAGGCGCCGCGCCGTCCAACGTTATGCCCCCATCGGGAAGCGCCGCGTCCCCCGCATCGACTCCCGAATCCGACTCATCGGGGTCGTCTTCGTCGCAGTTCACGAGCACGAGCGCTTGCGCGCAGAAGAGCGCCAGAAGAAGTCGTTTCGTCGATGCGTTCTGAATTTTCACTGCCCCTCCCCACACTAGTGCGCCGTTACTCAAGAGTAGCTCACCGAAAACGCCGATTCGCGTTGCGGTACATTCCCGATCTTGAATTGAGGTCGCGCGACAGCAGACTTCAGCGCAATAGCTACTCTCAGGCGCGATCGCCCTACTGCGTAACCCCGGAACAATGCGAGGTAGTCGTCTTCGTCACCTGCGGGTTGTAGCTCGACGCCGTGTTCTTCGTCGCGACCGTCTCCACATCGATCACATAGGCCCCACCCGAAAGAAGAACCGATCCGCGAATCGCCACCGTCATCCGACTGCTGCTGTCCGAGCCGCCGATGTCGAAACGAATTCCGTCGGCCGCCTCCGAGTATCCTCCCCCGAGCGACGCTCCGACTCCCGTCGTGCAATCGGTCGCCTGGCTCGGCAAGCCATAGAGCGTATCCATTCCACACTTGATGGCCTGCTGCGTGATCGCGCCAATCTTCTTGCCATACGTCGCGCTGAGATTCGGATACGCCTGCGCGGTCATCAGATCGCGATCGGGCGCGATGTCGAACGTGAAGAGGCGCGTCGTCGTATCGAAGCGAACGTGCCCTGTCGCGAGCCAGTTGTCCGTCGGTTCGTTCTGCACGACGGTGCAAGGACCGGCGTCGCACGGGCCGCCGCTGAAGTAGCTCAGCGCGCCTTTGGAGCTCGTCACGCACGAGAGCGGTGCGTAAAGATCCGTGTTGGCGTTCCCGGGCGGGGGGTTGAACGTGTTCTTTCCAGGCGCGCCGGGTTTGCACTCGATGACCGCGGGCGCGGGCTCGGTGTCGCCTACCGTTCCGTTTGCGCTCGAGGTGATCGAGCAGTCGTACGCCGAGGGCTGCGTCTTGATGGTGACGTAGTACGAGCCGCCAACAACGATCTTCGTCGTAAACGCGAGCGTACCGTTGCCGCTCACAGCGAGATCCTCTCCGTTGTTGTTGTGCAGGACGAGGCCGCCACCTGTGAGCCCCGAGACG
>JAHFDV010000315.1 GCA_023248815.1 Myxococcales bacterium | reverse complement strand
CTGGGTCACCGACGTCGACGACAAGGTCCATGTCGATCGCCCCGGCGACGAAGTCATGAAGGCCTGGACGACCGAGCCCCCAAAGGCTTCCTGATCATTCGTCCGGAATAACGATTCCCTACGGCTGTTGCACAAGGAAGAGGCACACCACATGAAATGCACCACACTTCGTTTGGCCGGGGGGCCATCCACATCGCTCGCTCGTCCCTTGGAGCGCAGCTCACGGGGCATGCGTGACTCGCACGTCGTCTTCAGCGAGAAGAAAGAGGTTCCTGCGTTCCGCGCGGAGCACCCCTCACGCAAGCGCACGTCCCTCTTCAACTCCGAGCGGTTTCGTTCGATTCCGCGGTGCCGCGGGATCGAAGAGACGGCCGGCTGCGAAGATCAGCCGAACGCGTTGATGCCGGTCACTTCTTGCCCCAAGACAAGTGTGTGGACATCGTGCGTCCCTTCGTACGTGTAAACGGTCTCCAGATTACAGAGGTGACGCATCACCGGGTACTCCAGGGTGATGCCGTTGCCTCCCAAGATGTCGCGGCAAACACGCGCAATGTCGAGCGCCGCTCGAACATTGTTTCGCTTGATCAAGCTAACGTGAGCCGGCTTCAGTTTCTTCTCTTCTTTGAGCCGTGAGACTTCCAGCACCATGAGCTGAGCGCTCGTGATTTGCGTCAGCATCTCGGCGAACTTCGCCTGCACGAGCTGATGTGACGCGATGGGCTTGCCGCCGAACTGCACGCGATTCATCGCGTAGTCGAGCGCGCTATCGAAGCACGCTTGCATCGCGCCGAGCACGCCCCACGCAATACCGAATCGCGCCGACGTCAAGCACGAGAGTGGTCCCTTCATCCCGCGAACGTTCGGAAGCATCGCGTCTTCGGGCACGAATACGTCTTCGAGGATGAGCTCACTCGTGACGCTCGCGCGGAGGCTCATCTTCTTGTGAATGAGCCGCGCCTCGAAGCCCTTCGACTTCGTAGGGACGAGAAATCCGCGCACGTCACCTTCAGGGCCGCCGAGCTTCGCCCAGACGAGCGCGACGTCTGCGATGTTGCCGTTCGTGATCCAGCGCTTCGTGCCGTTGAGAACGAAGCCGCCCTTCGTCTCTTTGGCCACCGTGCGCATCCCCGACGGATTCGATCCCGCGTCGGGCTCGGTGAGACCGAAACAGCCGATGATCTCGCCTTTGGCCATCTTCGGCAGGTAGTGCTGCTTCTGCTCCTCCGAGCCGAAGGCCCAGATCGGATACATGACCAAGCTGCCTTGTACGCTCGCAAAGCTCCGAATGCCGGAGTCTCCGCGCTCGAGCTCTTGCATCGCGAGCCCGTAACCGACCTCGCTCAGACCAGCGCAACCATATCCATGTAGGTTACACCCAAGAAGGCCGAGACTGGCGATCTCGGGGATGAGCTCCATCGGGAAGGTGCCCTTCTCGAAATGGTCACCGATCGTCGGAAGAATGCGCGCGTCGGTGAACGATCGCACGGAGTCGCGAACGTGTTTTTCTTCGGGGGTGAAGTGCCGGCTGAGATCGAGGAAGTCCATGGCGGGCGGACTATAGCCGAGGCAAACCTACGTGGAGGCTACAATTCAGGGGTTTTCGCGGATGACGTGCACGACCGGGCGCGCCCCCGAAAAGCTCGAGCGGAGGAGAAGGTGCTCTCCAGAGCCGACTTGCAGAAGCTCGCCGTGCGATTCCCCCGTGGGCTCGAAAAGAAGGCGAATTTCATGCGCGCCTGCCGGAACATCGACGTCTTTCGGGAGCGCGCCCCTCTTTCGGCCATCGACGAACACCGAAGTACCGGGATCGCCGACGAAACGGATGCGACCGATGACGCGCTCGACATGAGCGCTGCTGGCGGAAGAGGAAGGGCGTGCCGTTGCGGAAGGAACGGGGAGAAGGGGACCTTCGGCTTTGAGCGCTACGGAAGCGTCGGGCGAGCTCGAAGCTGCGAAGGGCGCACTCATAGAGGGGATTGCAGGGGATGGCCCCGTGTTCGTCGGCGCCGTGTTCGCCGCAATGGTCCCACTCGCGCTGCCTTGGAGCGCCCGCCAACCAACGAGCACCGCTCCGAGAAGTGCGACGGCGATTGCGACGGCAGCACGTGGGAACGGAGTCGGCTTCGAGGCGTCGGCGCCCGACGAAGCCGTGCTCGGTGCGTCGATCGCGGTCGTCTTTTTGGATTCCTCCGCGGCGATGTCGTCGGCAGAGCTCGCGCGCGGTTCGATCTTTCGCGTCGAGACGACGACGGCGTCGGATGACGCAGAGCCGTCGCTCGGTGGGGCGTCGTCCGAATCGCGACCGCTCGCATCCGTCAACTTCGCCAAGCTCGCGCGCGTCGCGAACGTGCGTGACTCGCCGGCATCGGGAATGTGCACGTCTTCACCGCTCGCACGCGCCATCGTGATCGCGCGCGCCTTTTGCGCAGCGCCTCCGAGCTCTCGTGCGATCGAGCTCGGCTCGGATTTCGCGACGTACTTTCGCAGCGCGTCCTCGAGCTCGCCGAGCGTCGGGCGCTCTTTCGCATCGATGGCGAGCGCGCGCAGCACGATGTCGTCGAGCTCTTCGAAGGAAGGATCGAAGCTGCTCGGCTTCGGGCGCTCGTTGGAAAAGATCGCGGTGCGGCACTCCTCCTCGGTGGTCCTGCGAAAAGGCGCGACGCCGCTCCAAATTTCGAGGAGCAAGGTCGCAACGGCGAAAAGATCCGTGGGTGGGCCGAGCTCTCCGCCTTCGATCTGTTCGGGTGCCATGTGTCCGGGTGATCCGAACGTCTCGCGCTTCGTACCGCGGGCGCGCGCTGCGATCCCGAAGTCGATGAGCTTCACTTGGCCCTCTTCGTCGATGACGACGTTGCGCGGTGTGACGTCGCGATGGATGACCTGCATCTTGCGATGCGCGTAGTCGAGCGCGCGAAGAAGCTCCGCGCCGATGAACGCGCCGGCGCGTGGCGAGAGTCGCTGACCGTCGGAGGCCCGCAGAATCTCCGAGATGCTCGCACCCTCGATGTATTCCATCGCGATGAAGTAGGTGCCGCGTTCGATGCCGAGCTCGTAGATCGTGACGATGTTCGGATGGTTCAGCGAGACGTTGGTTTTCGCCTCGCGGACGAAGCGTTCGATGAAGTCGCGATCTTGCGCGTAGTCCTCGCGGATCTGCTTCACGACGAGGCGCTTTTCGAAGCCTTCGGCGCCGCGGAGCGTGGCAAGATGCACGACAGCCATCCCACCTTGGGCAATCTCTCGCTCGAGCAGATACTTGCCGAATATTTGAGGATACATGTCGAACGCCGAGGGCCCCGCTTGACCGTGAAGCATAACGCACAAATGCTTCTCGCCGCGGCGTTCGCATGCGGCCTCGGGTGTTCGAGCGATGGCCCTGTCGAGCTCGCCGTACGGGTCTTCGTTCCCGCGAGCTGCGCACTCGGCAACGATGGCTACGTCTTCGCGCGAGGCTACGGAGACTACGAAGCGAGCCCCACTCCGCTCGGCTTCTTCGTTCGCGACGGCAACGTCACCCTCGATGGCATCCGCTCGACCGCGCGCGAGGTCGTGCTGACAGCGAGCCTCGGTGAGAAAAGTTGGTCGGGCCGTGCGGATTTCCAGCGCGGCGCCGACGTACTTCTCTCGCAAGAAAACAACGTGTGCACGCTCGCGGATGCCGTCGATTCGCGAACCGAAGGAATGCTCGTCGCCTACGGTAACGATCGCGCACTCCTCGTCGCAGGAAAGAACCAGAACGTCCCGCGCTCCTTTTCGTTCGACGGCCACACCGGCAAGTCGACGCCGCTCGGCCGCGATCTCTTGCGTCAACGAGTATCTGCGAGCGCAACGGCAACGGGTGACGCGTCGAACGGGGGACGCGTGGTCATTGCTGGCGGACTTCGCGCAGACTCCGGCGAGCCCCTAAGCGACGCCGAGGTGTTCCGCGACGGCGCTTTCGATCGAAACGCCATCGCCTTGAGTGGTGCGCGAAGCGCGCATGCCGCCGTCGACCTTCACGGCAATCACGTACTGCTCCTCGGCGGTCTCGGAACGAACGGTGTGCTCGGATCGCTCGAGCTCGTGGATACGGACAGCAACGTGTCCGAAACGGCCGGGCTCACGAGCCTCGAGGTGCCTCGTCGAGATCTCGCTGCGGTAGGACTCGCCAACGGCGAAGTACTGGTGTTCGGAGGGCGCGATGCGCAAGGCAACGACGTGAGCGCGATCGAATGGATCGCTCGCGATGCGCGCTCCCACGTGCGAACGGGCCTGCAATTGAAGTTCGGAGCGGGCTCGAAGGTCCTCGCGCTTCCCAACGGCGGCGTATTTGCCGCAACCCTCGAGGGCACGCGCGCGTCTCTCTGGACCATCGGAGAAGGAGGGGCGATTGGCGCTGCGGGCGGGCTCGAGGGAGTGACGTCACTCGCGCTCTTCGCCGATGTCGACGGCGCGGTCTCGATCTTCACGGGGCGCGCGTGGCTTCGCTTCGGAACATGGGATCGCTCGCTCTCGTTGCTCGCATCGCTCGGAAATGAAGGCCCGAAGAGCGAGCTTTTCGTGGGGATGGAGCCAGGACTCGCACTCTTTGCAGACGACGCCGCAGAGGGAACACATCTTCGCGTACTGCGGACGACCTCGGTGTCGACCTACGGACCGCTCGACGAAGCGCTGGCGTTCACGGACACGCGCTCGCTCGTACCGGTGAGCAGTGGCCTCGGTCCGCCCGCATTTTCGACGGAGACGGGGATCACCCTCCTCGAAGGAGAGCGCATCGCGATCGTCGATCGCTTCTATCGCGACTTCGAAGTGTCCTTCGAGCGTCGAGGGGCACCCGCGGAGATCGTGCTCCGAACGGAGGGCGGCGACGACTTCGCGGTCGGCGGAGCCGCGTGTCCTTATCGCAGCGAGCAAAAAAGTGCGGTCGTTCGCATCGCCCGCATCGACAATCGCATCGAGGGAGACGCAACGTGTGACCTTCCCTTCGCCACGGGCGAAAGGGTGGCGATCCACCCGCGCGGACCCGCCGGTAGCGCCCAGCTTCGCTCGCTCGTCGTCTCTCGAAAGTAGCGCGAGAGCGAACGTCTCGGACGATTCGCGCCGCGAATCGAAACACCATGATCTCTTCTCGAGCACCGTGATCTCCGGGATCACGATCGCGGTTTTGTCCTTCTAAATGAGCCTATTTTCGTGGCGATCGCACGAAGACTTCGCGTCCGGAAGGAGCCAAGAGTTCTGGCCCCCCGCTTGCAAAAGCCGTGAGCATGAATCCACGCCATTCGCTCTCGCTCGCCTTTTTGCTCGCGTTCTCTTCGGCTGGTCTCCTCCACTGCGCGACGGATGTCGCCGACGATAGGGACGACGACATCGATCCCGTGACGGAGAACATCGACTCCGCTACCGGCGCGCTCACGAAGACGTTCATCGCCAGCGCCGACACGGAAGTCGCGCAGGCAAGCCCGACGAAGAACTTCGGTACGGTCACGAAATTCGGGGTCGACAGCGATCCGGTGCGCCACGGCTACGTGAAGTTCGACGTGAGTGGGATCTCCGGCACCGTCAATTCGGCGAAGATTCGTTGCTACGCGTGGAATGGATCGACGGATGGCCCTGCCGTCTACACGACTTCGTCTTCTTGGGGCGAGACCACACTCACCTGGAACAACAAGCCGGCTGCGTCTGGAGCTGCGCTCAGCGACGTCGGCGCGGTGACTTACAAAACGTGGGTCGAGTTCGACGTCACGAAGGCGGTGAAGACCAATGGTGCGGCATCGTTCGTGTTCATTCCCACGTCGACCGACAGCGTCGAGTGTGCCTCGCGAGAAGACGTTGCCGAGACGCGACCGCAGCTCGTCGTCACTTACACGCCGCCTCCGCCTCCGCCTCCGACGAAGCTCACCTGCCCGACCGGCTTCGCGACAGAAGTGTGGCGTGATGATTTCGACGGGACTGCGCTCGACGCGAACAAGTGGCAGGTGGTCGTGCAGAACAACAGCTCGAGTGGCGGCGCGTTCACACAGCTCACGAAAATGCTCGCCGAGAATGCGACGGTTTCTGGCGGCAAGCTCCATGTTGCTTCGAAGCGCCACTGCGAAGATCCCTATGTGAATCGCAGCGCAGCCGAGCATCCTGCGAAGTGCGCCGGTACGAACTACTACTCTGGCGCGTGGCTCAAGGGAAAGACGACGTACGCGCCGGGAAAGGGCGTGATGTCGTTCCTCGCGAAGATTCCCGCGCCGCAGCCGGGCGTGTTTCCTGCGCTCTGGGCAAGAAATAGCTTCGGCGACACGCGCTACGGCGAGCTCGATCTCATCGAGACGTCGTGGGACGCACCGAAGGGCAAGCAGCAAGACGTGAACGTCTTCATCGCGACGACGCATCTCCAGAGCGCGAGCATCATGACGTCCAACAACGGCGTCGGCCCCTTCGCCAACCTCGTCACGAAGCCGCACGTCTTCGAGGTCGAGTGGGACGCGAACGCCGCAGTCCCGAACGTCAAGTACTACTACCGCGACGAGCTCGGCAGCGCGCGCATCCTCCTCCGCACCGTCACCGCATCGTCTCCCGGCATCTCGGGACGCGTCAGCGCCGACAACTTCAAGACCATCCTCTCGGACGGCTACCGCCCGTACATCGACTTCGCCGTCAGCCCCGACAACCCCTGGACCGTCAGCCCCGACGTCGCCGCGACGTACAACCCCGAAGACCTCGAAGTCGACTCCGTCATCGTGTGCAAGCCGTAAGGCCCGCCGCAGATCCGCAAGCGAATGCGCGCAAAACAAACACAGCTTTGGTCAGGCACACTCGTTCTCGCCTGACTAAAAAAGGCCCACGGAGAACGAGATGGCGAAAGGGTACCGCTCGACGTAGCGCGAGCGGCGCCCGAACCTCGCGTAGCGGAGGCGTTCGAGGACTTCGTCGAGTTTCATGCCCACGTCGAGCACGAGCGGGCCCACGGGCGTCTGGAAGCGGATGCCCGTACCGATGGCACTGCGAAGCGTGATTCCATTCTGGAACGGATAGCGCGGGTCCTTCCAGAGATTGCCGACGTCGTAGAAGATCGCCGTCTCCAAGCTTCCGCTGAGAGGAAGACGGAGCTCGAATTTTGGGTTGAACTGAAGATCGCCGCCGCGAATGCCGATCGCCTGTTGTCCGTGGAGGC
>JAHFDV010000063.1 GCA_023248815.1 Myxococcales bacterium | reverse complement strand
AACGCTTGGGTCGACGGCGCTGCGTGGACGGAGCATTTCGAAAAGTCCGATGTCGAGGCGATGAAGCTCCCAGAAGACGAGACGAGCCCACGTCAGCCGGCGATCACGATTCCGGGACGCGGCGAAGGCGCTCACGGTCTCCTCTCTAAGGAGCTCAACCTCGTCCTCCCGATTGGCTTTCTGATGATCGCTCTCCGCTTCATCATTCGCGTCGTGCTCGTCTTGACGGGACACGTAAATACCGATCCCGATGCGGCGCACGGAGGTGATGCGCACCCGATCGACAATCCCACGGTGCCCGCGACGCTTCCCGCAGCTGCTTCGGAGGCCAAATGAGCGCCCAGGCTTCCTCCAAAGCGAAGCTCAGCCTCCCGATCGTCGCCGTTCTTACGGCAGGCGCCTTCGCGCTCGGCGGCGTTGCGTTCGCCCTCGTCGCGCTCTTTACACTTCTCGGCGCGCCACTGTTTTCGGTCATGGGCGCCGGCAGCATGGTCGGCTGGTTTCTCAACTCCGATCCCGGCAAACATCATCTTCGCTTCGTCGCCGCCGAGATCCTCACCGATCGCTTCAGCGAATCGCCCATTCTCATCACGATTCCTCTCTTCACGTTCGTCGGCTACGTCCTTGCCGAATCGAAGACGCCAGACCGCTTGGTGCGCGCGGCAAGTGCGCTCGTCGGCTGGTTGCCGGGCGGTCTAGCGATCGTGTGCGTCATCGCGAGCTCCGTCTTCACGGTCCTCACGGGTGGTAGCGGCGTGACGATCATCGCCGTCGGCGGCCTTCTCTATCCGGCCCTACGGCAGCAGGGCTACAGCGACAAGTTCTCGCTCGGCCTCATCACGACCGGCGGATCGCTCGGGCTTCTCCTTCCGCTCTCGCTCCCGATCCTCGTCTATTCGCTCGTCGCCGGTATCGACTTCAACAAGGCGTTCATCGCGGGACTCGTTCCGGCGGCACTCGTCACGTTGATGCTCGCCGCGTACTCGATGTACGTCGGCGTCAAAAACAACATCCCGCGCCAAGAGTTCTCTCCCCAGGAGTTGATCGCCTCTTTGTGGGCGTTCAAGTGGGAGCTCATCATCTTCGTACTGCTCGTCGGGTGTCTCGTCTCGGGATTCAATCTCGACGAGGTCGCTGGCATCGTTGCCCTCTACACGGTGTTTGCCGAGTTCGTGATCCAGAAGGATCTCTCCTTCAAAAAGGATTTTGCGCGCATCGCGAAGTCTTCGATGGCCCTCGCCGGCGCCGTCATTCTCATTCTCGCGATGGCCAATGCGCTCATCAACTGGGTCGGCATCGAGCAGATCCCCGATCGCTTGCTCGAGTTCATGCTCAAGCTCGGCCTCACGAAGACGTGGCAGTTCCTCCTCATCTTGAACGTCTTCTTGATCGTTCTCGGAATGGTGATGGACGGCTTCTCCGCGATCCTCGTCGCGGTGCCACTCGTCGTTCCTTTCGCGGCACGTTTCGCACTCGGCCCCTTCCACCTCGCGATGATCATGATCTTGAATCTCGAAGTGGCGCTCTGCTGCCCGCCGCTCGGATTGAACATTTTCCTCTCGAGCTTTCGCTTCAATCGCCCCGTAGTGAGCCTCTACCGGATCGTCGTGCCGTTCATCGGCATCCTGACGGTGGCGCTCCTACTCGTCAGCTACATCCCATGGCTGAGCGAAGTGACGATCTACCCCCACATCGACAAAGCACGCGCTGCAGCCGCGGAGAAGCACGAAGCACCGCGCGACGCGTGGGCACTAGAGTGCGTGCAACAAGATCACTTGAACCCCCTGCCCTGCACGGAAGCCGACAAAAAAGCATTCCCGAACGGTCAGATGCCCGTCGTCGAAGAAGTGAAGCCAGAAGTGAAAGACTCGCCGGGCGATGACGACGACGAGCTCATGAAGAAGATGATGGGCGGCGACGCGAAGAAGGAAGCTGCTGGCGGCGATGACGACGACGAGCTCATGAAGAAGATGATGGGCGGCGGCGAGACGGCTACGGATGCCGGCGCGAAGCCGGAGAAGAAGCTCGACGAGGATGAAGAGCTTTTGAAGAAGATGATGCAGTAGCCGGTCGAGGGCGAGGTCGAGGTCGAGGTCGCGCCCTTCGAGAAGCGTTCTACTTCACGACCTTGATTGCGGGGAATGCTTCCTCGTTCGCAGCTAGGACGGGACTTTCGGCGATGACGTCTTCGGGCTCGTCTTCGAGGCCGAACTCCGTGATGAGTGCCACGGGCGCGCCGTTCGCGGAGAATCCCCACCACGCGTCGTAGACATCGTCTCCGAGGCCCGTGCTGAAGAGGGCCATGTTCTCGGCGTGCGTCTCTTCTGGACGATGCATCGTCCAATTGGATCCTGCCGCGTGATTCTTCTGCATCTCGGGGAAGATGACGTCGGTGCAGTAGTTCTTGCCCGGCCCATCGTGCACGGACGCGATTCGTTCGAAGGGCGGCAACGCCGCGACGTCGTAGATGGCCGCGGTACCCGACTCGACGGCGTATTCCTCGTCGATTATTTCCCAGCGGACGGCTGGTTCCTGCGAGAGGAGGAGGCGCGCGGCGGCGATACGTTCGCCGTGAGTCGCGCTGCGCCCGAGGGCGACGTCGACCGAATATTCGCCGGGCGGCACGGCTTGCTCGAACGGCTTCTCTTGGGCGTGCGAGAAAAGATCGGAAACAGCAATGCGCCCGGAGGTAACGACGAGATTTCCCACGCGCCGAATTTGGTACTCGTTCGCGAACGTCGAAGGTGACGCGCGCCCCCCCTGCTCGAACGTGCGATTCCAGCGCGCAATGATCCCCCAAGACTTTTCAATCGCCGCATCCAACTTCGCGATGCGCGCTTCGCGTGCGCGAGCTTTCGGATCGCGCATCGAAAGAGCGACGATCAGCGCCGTGATGCCAACGCAGAGACCAATGACGAGCAGCATTCAGGAATTATCGCTCGAAACGACGACAATCGAGGGACGCTACAGCACGATCTTCTTCCACTTCCCTTGATAGAAGCGGAACGACATCGCGCTCGCGGCGAGCAATGCGTACACGCTCGCGGCAATCCAAATGCCGATGAGGCCCATGTGCAGCTTGAGCGCGAAAACGTTTGCCAGGGGGACGAGAACCATGAAGACGAGCACGAGCTGGGCGACGGCGACGAAGACCGGTGTGCCCGCGCCGAAGAGCGCTTCGCTCATGATCATGGCGACCGCGACGAGCGGGGTGATGATGCCCATCATTAGAAGCGGCGTCATCATTGCGTTGGCGACTTCCGGAGAATCCGTGAAGATCGAAACGATGGGACGTGCGAACACGACGCCCTCGAGGAAGCCGACCGTTCCGAAAACAGCAAGTCCGAGCCGAAGACTCGCCCAGCCGAAGCGTGTGGCTTCTTCGGGCTTCTTTGCGCCGAGCGCCTGGCTCACGATGGTCGCGGTGGCGGTTCCAAAGGCGAGACAAGCCGTGAGCGTGAGATGAAGAATGAAAATCGTGTCGGCCATGGCGGCGCCATTCACGGCTTCGTGTCCGGCGGCTCCTTGGAGCTCATCGAGCGTGTTGGCCACCTTGGTGAATTGCGAGAAGCCGCCCATGAGAATCACCGTGGCGAGCGCTGCGGGAATCGACAGCTTGAGAATGCTGAGGACGATCTTCGGTGAGAAGTTCGCCATGCGGAACGGTCTGAACTTCGCGGCCTCCGTCTCGCCCTTGTCGAGGAGGACAATGTAGAAAATCATGATCGCGAGACCGACCCACGTCGAAAGGAAGGCGGCGAACCCTGCTCCTTCGGCGCCCATGCGCGGCGCACCGAATTTGCCAAAGATGAAGATCCAACAAAGGAGCACGTTCACGATGTTCATGACCGCCGATGCGACGAAGTGGACGGCCGTGCGGCCGATGCCGTCGAAGAACGCCTTCGACGACATGGTCATCGCCATCGAGATGATTCCGAACATGCGCCAACGCGAATAGGAGATCGCGATTTCGAGCACGGCCGGTTGCCGGGTCCCCAGAAAGAAGCCGAGAATATTCGGGAGAAATACGACGGCGATGATCGTGAAAAGTCCGCCCATCCCGAGAACGAAGGCCGCGGCATTCGCGAGAACGACGCCCGCCCCGTGACGGTCGCCTTCGGCAAATCTCCGCGCGGTGAGTGCCTGGGTGCCCACGCTGACGGCCGACAAGGATCCGCCGAAGATCCAGATGACAATCATCGACATCAGGAGCGCGGCCTGCCCGTTGGAGTCCTCGGGAGACGGCAGTTTTTTGAAGAAAAACGCGTCCACGTGGCTGACGAGCGCCTGCGACATCATCGCCACGATGGTCGGGGCAGCGAGCTTCACGATCGTGCGATACGGGTTCGCGCGAAAGTCGATCGCGGCAAGATGCGACGCGGCCATGAGGGCGACGGGTTAGCACAACCGGTCTTGGACTGCGGGAAGTTTTCAAAAATGTGACGCGCGAATCGCGACCGCAGAGGTTGACAAATTCACGACGGCGGCGGTAACGAGAAGGGCCGTCATGCAAGCGATTTCGAGCTCGTGGAAGAACACCGTCGTTGGTGCGTTTGCGTCGCTCATCCTCGCCGTCGTCGCTTGTGGCAGCGATCCCAAGTATCCGAAGTGCGAGAACGACGAGCATTGCCAGCTCGATGGGAAAAAAGGGCTCTGCCTCAAAGGCACCTGCGTCGAGTGCCGCTCCGATGCGAACTGCCGCTCCGGCTTTCAGTGCATCCAAGGCAAGTGCGAAGGCGCAGCCTATTGCGACGAGCGCGCCCCCTGCCCTGGCGGCAAGCGTTGCGAACAGCATTCGTGCGTGACCGTGAACAAAGGCGACAGCACCGAAGAGCCGAGCAAGACGGCGATCGAGTGCAGCGAGCGCGACGCATGCCCCAAGGGCCAGAACTGCCAAAACGGCCACTGCGTCTCTCCACCGAACGGTGGTCCCGGATGCGAAGACTTCGCGGCGCCTCAGTTCGATTACGAGTCGGCGTCGATCAAAGAGGACACGAAGTCCGTCCTCAATCGTCTTGCGGGATGCGTGATCAACGGACCGCTCAAGGGAAAGCAGATCCTCCTCGTTGGTCATTGCGACAACCGCGGCGAATACGAGTTCAACCTCTCGCTCGGCGCCGAGCGCGCCGAGATCGTGCGCAACTATCTTTTGAACATCGGCGTCATCCCGAGCAAGGTCTTCACTTCGTCTCGCGGCAAGCTCGACGCCGTCGGCTTGGACGACGCAGGTTGGGCGCATGATCGCCGCGTCGACATCGAGATTCGCTGATGCGCGCAAATTCCGTCGCAGCGTCGGTGCTCGCTCTCGCGAGCGCTTTCGCATTGCCAGGGTGCTTCGCGACGGACACGCGCGTAAAGGCGCTGGAGACGCGTTCGGCCGAGGCGGAGCGCTTCGACAAGGACACTCAGGCAGAAGTGGTGCGCCTTCGTGAGCAAGTCGAAGAGCTGAAAAATCGCCTCGAGCTCGCCCTTCGCGCCAATGCCGATCAAGGCACGGCAGCGCTGTCGGACAAAGAACGTCTCAATGCGGCCATGGGTAAGTCCGAAGAGACGGCGCATGCTCTCGAAGAGATTCGCAAAGAGCTCTCGTCGACGCGAACCGAGCTCGACAAGCGACTCGACGACGTGAAGCGCGCGCAAGAGGCACGTGCGGCACAGGCCCCGACAGTGACGATCCCGCAAGATCGCGCCTCGCACTACGCAGCTATCGAGTCGGCGACCACGCAAAAAGACTTCGCGCTCACGCGAACGCTCGCCCGTGAATACGTCTCGCGCTACCCGGCCGACGATCGCGTCGACGACGTCTACTACCTCATGGGCGACGCGGACCTCAAAGATGGGCGTCCCGCATCCGCCATCGGCGAATTCAATCGCGTGCTCCGCGCGTCTCCACCTTCGAACGTGCTCGACAAGACGCTCTTCGGAATGGGCGAAGCATATTTGATGATGCACGACTGCAACAACGCGAAGGACGCGTTCAAGCTCGCGATCAAGAAGTTCGCGAAGAGCGCCGTCGCGAAGGACGCACAGAAGCGACTCGACTCGCTCGACAAGCCCGCCGCAGGAACTTGTCTCTGAAGAGCTCATGAGACCGCGCCTCGGAATCGTCGTCGGCGGTGGCCCTGCTCCCGGCATCAACGGCGTCATCGCGGCGGCCACGATTCGCGCGCATCTCAGCGGCTACGAGGTCATCGGGATCCAAGACGGCTACGAGTGGATCATGACGGGAGACACCTCCCACATTCTTCCGCTGACGATTCCCGACGCGAGCCGCATGCATGCGCGCGGCGGGTCGTACCTCGGGATCTCTCGCGCGAATCCCACGAAGACACCCGAAACGTTGCGCAAGACGCTCGATGCGTTCCGGCACCTCCGCATCGAAAAGCTCATCAGCATCGGTGGCGACGGCACGGGCGCGGTCGCGCAAAAGCTCAGCGAGGTCGCAAACGGTTCGCCACGCATCGTGCACGTACCGAAGACGATCGACAACGACATCGATCTTCCGCCGGACGTCGTGACGTTCGGTTTCCAATCGGCGAGGCACGTCGGTGTCTCCGTCGTCCAAAACTTGATGGCGGACGCGAAGACGACGGGACGTTGGTACGTCGTCGTCACGATGGGAAGGCAAGCGGGACACCTCGCGCTCGGAATCGGCAAAGCCGCCGGCGCGACGCTCAGCCTCATTCCAGAAGAGTTTCCGAAGCCGCTCGATCTCAAGACCATCGTCGACACACTCGCGGGCGCCATCATCAAGCGAATCTCCCTCGGGCGAATGTACGGCGTATGCGTCGTCGCCGAAGGTCTCGTCGAGCGCCTCGTCGAGCGCGATCTCGCGGGCGTACCCGGCGTCCTTCGCGACGAGTTCGGTCACATTCGATTCTCCGAGATCGATTTCGGCGGCATTCTCAAGCGTGCGACCGAGGTGCGCCTCGCCGAGCTCGGGATCACGATGACGGTCTCGACGAAAAACATCGGCTACGAGCTTCGCTGTGCCGACCCGATTCCCTTCGACATGGAATACACGCGCGACCTTGGCTACTGCGCCGCGCGCTACGTGATCGAAGGCGGCGACAAAGCGCTCATCTGCATTCAGCACGGGCACTTCAAAGCGATTCCCCTGAAGGACATGATTGATCCGCTGACGGGGCGCTCACGCGTTCGCCTCGTGGACCTCACGTCGACCTGGTACCGCATCGCGCGCAGCTACATGGTGCGCCTCCAACCCGAAGACTTCCACGAAGAGAACCTTCCGGCCCTTGCCCGCGTGCTCGACTCCGTCCCCCAGCGCTTCCGCGACGAGTTCGCGTACCTCCTCGATCACATGCCGATCGAAGCTTCGCTGGAAGAGATGACCCTGACGGTTCCGCCGCCCGGCTTACTTCCGTAGTTTTTCACCGCGACAAAATGAGACTCGCCCGAGCGGCTCTTTTGGAGCGGCACTCGGGCGGAAGTGTTTCTAGCTAGCGTGCGGAGGGTTAGGACGATCCGAAAGTCGTTTAGAGCGCGCCACCCGTGGCGAAGCCACCAGCAACACAGAAAGGGACGCGCAGATCTCTACGCGATGGGAGGATCATCCGACCCCTCACCCTTGAGGGGGGTTAGGACGATCCGAAAGTCGTTTAGAGCGCGCCGTTATAGGTAACCGCGTTGCCGATGATGATGTCGGTCCATTCGCTGCACTTCGAAAAGTCCACGCCCGTGTCGGACATCTCGCAGATGCGACGGCCCGCGTCCTCTTGCGTCGAGGCGAAGACGGTCTCCGCGTAGAACATCTTGTGGTGCGATTCGAAGGCGTAGCCCGAACGGCCCGAGACGATTCGCACGGGGATATCGAGATGCTCGAGCGTTGCAGCTTCGCCGAACGCGCAGTCGGCGTTCGAGAAAGTGGTCGCGCCTGCGTCGACGACGCACTGGCGTTCCCACACTTTGTTGCCGTCCGTTGCGAGGACCGCTTGCGAGACGACGTTGAGGCCGTCGGCGTTGCGGAAGACGATCGTCGTGTCGTCACGGAAGATCTTCGCGCCTTCGATGCCGAGCTCGGCGGCGCGGAGCTGCGTCCATTTGTCGCACTCGAGCTTGCCGTCGTCCGAGAAGACGCACTGGCGCTCGTTCATGATCGCGCCGAGCTTGCTGAAGATGCGTTGCGTGAGGATTTCGCGGCCTTGGTCGTCGACGAGGACGAACGCCGACATACCTTCGACGTTGCCGACGCCCGGCAGGCCGAGGTCGGCGATCGCAAACTCCGAGCTCCAGGGCGTACAGGAGCGGAAGTCGACGTCTTCACCGCGGATGGTGCACTCGCGGTTGCGGTAAGTGGTGCCGTTTTCCGAGATGAGCCATTGGCCGATGCGCTGCTCTTCGCCGACGTGGAAGGCGTAGGACGAGATGTCGCGGAACTTGGTCTGGATGCGGTCTTGATTCGGAGGAAGGTCCGCCGTGACGCCGCTGAAGACGCCCGAGGTGTCTTCGTCGCCGAAGGTCGTCTCGCCGGTCGGGACTTCGCGACCGCTACCCGGCTGAACGTCGCCCGAGCAACCCGTCGTAAACGCCGCCGCCGCCACCGCAACCATCGCCAAAACGATCTTCGTCATGAATCCTTCGTATGTCGGCTCCAGTTTTACTGCAAACATTTATCGTCATTGGAATCCACTTTTGGCGGATATTTGCGTTCTCACTGTGACGAAGTGGGATACGCAAATCCCCTAACCAATTGAAATCATAAGAGCGGTAAACTTGAGTCATTGTGCAGTAGGAGTGGATCGCCGGCCAACTTTGGAGTCTCGAAGGGCCAGCGCGGACTCCCATTCTCGCGACGAGCCCGTCGTTCTGTAGAGCGAGGGCCGGAGCTAAGCTCCACCTGTCGATGGAGGAGAACGAGTCTCTAGAACGCCCGCGCGCGCCCTTTCTCGAGCCTCTTCCGGCTCGGAGCGAAGCGCGGATCTTCGTGTTGCGCGAGACCTGCTTCGAAGCGCCGCTGACGGGGCGCCTCGTTTCTCTTTTGTCGGCGGAGGAACGCGAGCGTTTCGACCGCATGAAATACGCACGCGTGCGCGACGAGTATCTCGCGACGCGCGCGCTGGGGCGCCTCACGCTCGCGCGATTTTCAGGAAAGCATCCTGCGGCACTTCGCTTCTCGCCGAACGAATGGGGGCGACCTTTTCTCGATGACCCGCGCGACCTCCACTTCAATCTCACGAACACGCGCGGTCTCATCGCGTGCATCGTCGGCAATCATGCCGAAATCGGCATCGATGCAGAGTACATTGATCGCAACACGCGAACGATCGCCGTCGCCGATCGCTTCTTCTCGAAGAGCGAAGTTGCCGATCTCATGAAGACGGCAGAGGCAGAGCAACGCCGCACGTTCTTTCGCTATTGGACGCTCAAGGAGGCGTACATCAAGGCTCGCGGGATGGGTCTCGCGATCCCCCTCGGAGACTTTTCCTTTTCACTCTTTTCGGGCAACGCGATCACGGTCTCCTTCACGGATCGCATCGACGACGACCCGTCGACGTGGCGGTTTGCGCATCACCCATTCGGCGAATCGCATTTTCTTTCGACGGCGGTGCGTGGTGAAGGTAGTGACGTCGCACTCTCAATCGACGTGATCGACCCTGCGCGTGATTGGGTTCCACAGCTCGACGCGTGGGACGTGCGAGCGAGCCGCTAGTCTGCACGACTGCGCATCACCATCACGGAGGAGGCGGGGACGGCAGTTGCCGCGGCGACCGGCGAGGGTGGCGGCGGGGAGAGCTCGAACGTGAAGGGGTGATGCTTCCACCAATCGAGCGCGCGTCGCATGCGCTGTTCGGCGTAAGGCTCTTCGATGCAGTGGCCACGCGTGTAGCCCGCCAGGCGGTCGATGAGCTTGAGCCCTCGGCACCAGACGAAGGAGTTCCGCATGAGGTGGAGACCCGCCCGCAGACACTTCGTGCGGTCGTTGATGAGGTCCGGCCCCGTCCACTGCTCGGCCGTCTTGTTGTGCACTTGGACTTGAAGGAGGCACCAGCTTCTTCCGTGATCGCCTTTCACGATGCCTTTGTCGACGTCGGCGCGAAAGAACGATTCGAACGACGCGATGGACGCCATGAGGAGCGCGGTTTGCGCGCGGCCCTGCGGTCCTTCGAATAGTGGCGGCTCTTCGGGGTCGAGCGCGACGCGCGCGATGTCTTGCGCGATGCTCGCGTAGCGATCCGTCGCGTGGAACTCTCCTTCACGCCATTGCTGTGAGGGTGGAACCCACGCCACCATCGCCGAGAGAAGCCAAGCTGCGAGAATTTCGATCGTCATAAGGATTCTTCCTCCCCCCGATCCACGTGCCGTGAGTCGCGCCCCAAACTGAGGGGCGAGTGCATCAGCCGGCACTGCATGGGCGGAGCCTAGGTCGAGTGGAAACGATGGAGGGGTGGAAACGACGTCCATGGAAGTTTTGACTTGCGCACTTTTCTATTCTGTGATCGCGACCCGCAAATTCGTGAACGGATGTCTCGTTATGAGGAGAGATCGCGATGGCACTTTGAAACGCGATCGAAGGCATGAGAGAAGAGGAGGCCATGCGCTTCATTGATCGCTGTAAGATTCACGTAATTGCCGGAACCGGCGGCAACGGATGCGTCGCGTTTCTACGCGAGAAGCACATGCCTTTCGGAGGGCCCTCGGGGGGTGACGGCGGCAAGGGTGGAGACATCGTCTTCATCGCCGATGCCGGCAAGACGACGCTCCTCGATCTCAGTTATCAGCACACGATCCGCGCGAAGTTCGGTGAGCACGGTCGCGGCAAGGATCAGTACGGCCACGGCGGCGAAGATCACGTAGTGCGCGTGCCACTCGGAACGCAGATCTTCGACGACACGACGGGCCACCTCATCGCCGACGTTCGCGAAGAGACCGATCGCTTCGTCATCGCCAAGGGCGGACGCGGTGGACGCGGTAACATTCACTTCTCGACGCCGCACGATCGCGCGCCGCGACGCGCCGAGCCCGGGGAATCGGGCCAAGAGTACGAGCTCCGCCTCGAGCTCAAGGTCATGGCCGATGTCGGGCTTCTTGGATTTCCGAACGTCGGCAAGTCGACCTTCATTCGCTCGTGCTCACGCGCGCAGCCGAAGGTCGCCGACTACCCGTTCACGACCTTGACGCCGCACCTCGGCGTCGTTCGTGTGCACGATGACGCGACCTTCGTCCTCGCGGACATCCCGGGTCTCATCCCGGGCGCCTCCGAAGGCTTGGGCCTCGGTGTGCGCTTTCTCCAGCACGTCGAGCGCACACGCGCGCTTCTGCACCTCATCACGCTCGATCCTTCGGAAGATCGCGCTCCCCTCGCCGACTTCGACGCGCTCATGAAGGAGCTCCGCGCCTTCGACGAGGAGCTCGCAGAGCGACCGATGTTGGTCGCGCTCAGTAAATCGGACGTGACCGAAGTTCGCGAGATGTATCCGAAGCTCGCGCGCGCCTTCGCGAAGCGCGGCATTCATCTTTATCTCGTGTCGGCCGTCACTCACGACGGCGTGGACGCGCTCGTCGCGGATCTCTATCGACTCATCCAGGGCGAAGACGTTCGTGAAGAGCGCCTCGCGGAGACCAAGGCGCTCCTCGGAAGCAACCTCGGAAGTGATGCGGACGAAGAAGAGACGCGTGCAACGGCCACGAAGAAGTCCAAACCGAAGGCCCCCTCTCCTTCCAAGAAGAGCTCGGCCAAAAAGGCTGCGGCCAAAAAGGTCGTCCCCCAAAAGAAGGCTCCTGCCAAGAAGAAGGTCGCCGCAAAAAAGCCCGCTGCCAAGAAAGCG
This sequence comes from Myxococcales bacterium, assembly GCA_023248815.1. Classification (GTDB taxonomy): domain Bacteria; phylum Myxococcota_A; class Polyangia; order Polyangiales; family Polyangiaceae; genus JAHFDV01. The sequence continues at coordinate 6,843 of JAHFDV010000063.1, read as the reverse complement.
CCTGCAAAAAAGCCTGCTGCCAAGAAGAAGGTCGTCGCCAAGAAGGCCTCCCCAAAGAAGACCGCAGCCAAGAAGAAGGTCGCCGCAAAAAAGCCCGTCGCCAAGAAGCCCGTCGCGAAGAAGACGGCAGCCAAAAAGACCGCAGCCAAGAACAAGAAGAAGAGCGGACGTAACCGGCGGTGAGCGACGACAAGACGGAAGAACCGACAGCGCAGCGCCTAAAAAAGGCGCGCGAAGACGGCGACACGGGGACGAGCGTCTTCTTTTCGCAATGGGTCGGTTTTCTGGTGGGCGTTGCGCTTCTCCCTTCTGCGACTCTCGCGCTCTACACGTGGGCGAAAGAGCACGCCCTCCGTGCGATTACTTCGCAGATCTCGCACGCCGCTTCGTTGAAGATTTCGTCGTGGGAGATCGCGTTCGATCTTCTTCGGTTGACGTTGCCGCTTCTCCTCGCGATTGCGCTGGCGGGCGGCGCGACGTCGAAGCTGCAGGCAGGGGGTGGCATCTCTTTCAGCCCGCTCGCCTTTCGCGGCGAACGCCTCAATCCGATTCAGGGCTTGAAATCGCTGTTCTCGCGCGCGCGCCTATTCGCGACGGTTCGCTCGCTCGTTCTCGCGGTCGTCATCGCATTTTTGGCCGTTCGCGCCGTTCGCGCGCACCTCGGGGATCTCGCTCACGGATTTTCGGATCCCCAGGCGGCAAGTCGTTGGGCTCTCACGCGCGCCGAAGAGTTGCTCTTGCGAATGGCCCTCATCGGACTCTTTGCGGGGATCATCGACGTCGTCGTCGTGCGCGCTGGGTGGATGAAGCGCATCCGCATGTCACGCGCAGAAGTGAAACGCGAGCACAAGGAGCAGGAAGGTGATCCTCAGCTCAAAGCAGCGCGTGAGCGCGCGCATCACGAATTGCTCGCGCAGGCCGCGATCGGCAATGTTCGCAAAGCGACGGTGCTCGTCGTGAACCCGACGCACTTGGCTTCTGCGCTTCGCTACTCGACGGACGAGGGCGACGAGACGCCGCTCGTTCTCGCGAGTGGTGCCGGAGATCTTGCGCGCCGACTCATCGAAGAAGCGCATCGCTACGGCATTCCGGTCGTTCGCAACGTTCCACTCGCGCGGGCGCTCGCTCAGCTCGAGCCGGGTGAAGAGATTCCAGAGGCGCTCTACGAGGCCGTCGCGATCGTGCTCGAAGAAGCCTGGGCAATCGTCGAATAGAGACAGCGGCGCAGGAAGAACGTCGGCTGAGCGGCGTCACTTCAATCAGGCGCTAGACAGACGCGAGCGCGACGCGTTTGGCGTCTTCGTCCCTGCCGACTTTTCGGAACAGGCGCGCGAGAAACGCGCGGCACGCTTTCGTAGCAGCCTCGTCTTTGGCTTCGTCGGCGCGAGCAAGCGCACTCATGCCTTCCAGCAACGCTTCGTGGTGGCGTCCCGCAAACGCGAGCCCAAGTGCGTAGCTCAGCGCGGCTTGGCACTTCGCGCTGGGCCCTCCGCTCTCGGCGGCTTCACGAACTCTCTCGAGCGTGCGCAGGGCATCACCGACGCGACCTCGTGAGAGACGCGCCATGGCCAGCATGCGCTCGGCGAGCTGATCTTTTTCTCCCGTCGCTTTCAACCCTTCGCTCCAACGCTCGAGCGCGGCGACATCCCCTCCCAGCAACGCTTCGCGCGAGAGCTGCGAGAGGCGTGCGGCGAGGGCTTCGGGATCGACCTCTTCGCGATCGAACGTGGAAGGCGTTTGAAAGCGCTGCTGCGCGACACCGGGCGTCGTGCCGTCGCCACGGAGAGGGTTCTCGAGGTCGAGCACTCCCACTTTTCCGACGACGCGTTCGAGTCCGGGCTCGACGAGGAGCGGAGAGGCGTGAATCCAACCGTCCGTCGCGCTCATTTGAATCACGGCTTGGCCGCCCGTCGCTTTTTGCGCGAGAAACGCCGCGTGCAAGAGCGCTCGTCCCCACGAGAGCTCCGAGCGCTGCGTCTCTCCAAAGGCGAGCTCGACGACGCCGCGCGTGAGCCCCACCGCGAAGAGCCCGTCCGTCTGGTTCTTGAGCGTGCTGACGATCAAGTCGACGAGCTCTTCGACGGCGTCGACCTCGAAGGCGAACGCGCACCCCGATGCCGCCCACGTGATGAGCTGACCTCCGAGCGTATCTGCGGCACGCGTCAATTCGCGTGCGCGAGACAAGTAGTTGACGCTGTCTTGCGTGAGATCTTTCGTCGCACGGAAGTGGACGATGATGCGCTCGGCCGGAGGTGGCGGAACGAAGCTCGTGCCCATTACTTCACTCGCACGCGAAGCTTGAGCGCTTCCATTTCGGCGTCGAGCCCCGGATCGGTCACACCGCCGCTTCCACCTTGCTGACGCTCGAGCTCGCGAAACTTCGCCTCGAGGTCCATCGCCGAGGGGCCGTCGTGGAGAGCTTCTTCGACTTCGCGCATTGCGGCGGCCTGCGCCTCTTTGCCCTCGATGCGATCTTCCATCGCACGGAAGTTCTGGAATGCGCTTCCGCCAGGCTTGGCGCCGAGCTCGGTGCTTGCGGCGCGCGCTTGGCTGGCCCGCGCGGCGATCGTCCCTTTGCGAAGCTTGATCTCTTCGAACTTGGCGCGCATGCGATCGTATTCGGCCTTCATTTGAAGGGCGGTGTCACGCTGCTCGGCGCGTGCGTTCTCGGCAGCGGCGCTCTCGGCGGTCAATCGGCGCTTCTGCTTCAGCGCTTCACGCGCCAGCGCCTCGTCTTCGGCTTTCAGGGCGAGCTCGGCGCGCTTCTCCCAGGTCTCGGCTTCTTGCGTGAGCTTCTCGGCGCGAGCGCGCAACGTCTTCTCGGAAGCGACCGCAGAGATCACCTCTTTGTTGGCGCGCTTCAGCTGCTCGTCCATCTCGTCGATGTTGAGCGCGACGAGCTTCTTGTCGTCCTCTGCGCCGTCGATGAGCGCGTTGAGGTTGCCGGCAATGACCTTGCCCATGCGGTCGAAGATACCCATGGGAGAAAACGTATCTCAGTTCGCCAAAAGCAGCGAGCACGCGAAGGGTGACCCTCGCGTGCTCGTCGTTGGTGCGCGCTCTCGGCGCGAGTAGCGCGAAACCTCAGCGATTCTGAATGTGAATCGCGTGGCCGAGGCCCGCTTGTGCGGCTTCCATCATGCCTTCGCCGAGCGTCGGGTGCGGGTGAATCGTGAGGCCGATGTCTTCGAGAAAGGCATGCATCTCGAGGGCGAGCGCGCCTTCGCTGATGAGGTCGGCCGCCGAGACGCCGACGATGTGAACGCCGAGGAGCTCGTGCGTCTTCGCGTCGGAGACCACCTTGAAGAAGCCGTCGGTCTCGTTGACCGACATCGCGCGACCGAGCGCCGAGAACGGGAACTTGCCGACGCGAACTTCGACGCCCTTTTCTTTCGCTTGGGCTTCCGTCAAACCGGCGACGGCGATTTCGGGATCGGTGAAGATTGCCGCGGGGATCGAGACCCAGTCTTTGGCGGCTTTGTGACCCGCGATGAACTCGGCGGCGACTTCGCCTTCCTTCGTCGCCTTGTGGGCGAGGAGCGGCGGTCCCGAGCAGTCACCGACGGAGAAGATCGAGGGGATGTTCGTGCGGCCGACGCTGTCGGTCGGGACGAAGCCGCGTTCCACCTTCACGCCCACTTCTTCGAGTCCGACGCTCGCGCCGTTGGGACGCATTCCCACGGCGACGAGGACCACGTCTGCGACGACCGTGTCGAACTTGCCGCCGCCGAGATCGAGCTTCACTGCGATCGAACCGTCGGCTTGTTTCTCTTGCGAGACGGCCTTCGTGTTCTTGAGGATTTTCGCGCCGTGCTTCACGAGACGCTTTTCGACGACGGCCGTGCAATCCGGATCCGTGCCGGGAAGAAGGCCTGCCGTCGCTTCGACGACGGTGAGCTGCGAACCGAGCTTCATGTAGACCGTGCCGAGCTCGAGACCGATGACGCCGCCGCCAATCACCAAGAGGCGCTTCGGAATGTGGTCGAGGTTGACGGCTTCTTTGGCGCCGATGATCGTTTTTCCGTCGAACTTGAAGCCGGGGATTTCGATCGTGGTCGAACCCGTGGCGACGACGATCGCTTTGGTCGCCGTGATCGTCTCCGTGCCGCCTTCTTTGGTTTTGACGGTGACGGTGTTCGGTCCCGTGACCTTCGCTTCACCGAGGAGGAGCTCCGCGCCGTTCGCTTTGAAGAGCGTGCGCACGCCGCCCGTGAGCTTCTTCACGATGCCGCCCTTCCACTCTTGGAGCTTGGCGACGTCGACCCGCACGTTGTCTGCGAGAACGCCCATGCTCGCGCCATCGCGCGCTTTTTCGTAGTTGTGGCTCGCCGAGATGAGCGCCTTCGAGGGAATGCAGCCCCAATTGAGGCACACGCCGCCGACTTCGTCCTTCTCGATGACGAGAGTCTTTTGCTTCAACTGAGCCGACCGAATCGCGCACGGATAACCGCCGGGGCCAGCACCAATCACCACTACGTCGTAGGTCTTCGTCGTCATGTGGCACTCCTCATACATCGAACTTAAGGACGCGGAAAGGCCATCGGAAGGCCCCTTCGGACGCGCACCTTTTTCGGGCGCTGCAGCAGAACTTGCGGGCTCTCAGCCGTGCGGAGAAATCGCCGGCGGATGGCGGAGGAGCTCTTCTTGCTGGAGCTTCAATTGCGGCGTGAGGTCTCGGTAGACGTCCTCGAAGAGGCTTTCGCGCGTGGGAGGAGGCATCGCCTCGACTTCGTTCACGGCAGCGCTGATTTCTTTCGTGATGGCTTCGTCGAGCTTCTGATCCGAGGCTTCGGTGACGAGGCCTTCGCGGACCAAATAATTGCGCAGGCGATCGAGCGGATCTTTTTTCTTCCAGCGCTCGACCTCTTCGTCCGCGCGGTAACGCGTGGGATCGTCGCTCGTCGAATGCGCGCCGATGCGATACGTGAGCGCTTCGATGAACGTCGGACCGCCGCCATTGCGCGCTTTTTCGAGCGCGCGGCGCATGATCTGAACCATCGAGAAGAGATCGTTGCCGTCGACACGAATGCCCTCGATGCCGTACGCACGTGCTTTCACGGCGATGGTCTGCGAGATGGTCTGCTTGCGCGTGGGTACGCTGATCGACCAGTGATTGTTCTGGCAAACGAGGACGGCGGGAGCTTTGTAGCGAGCGGCAAAGCGCATCGCGACGTGAAAATCGGCTTCGCTCGTCGCGCCGTCGCCCATGAAGCCGATGGCCACGGACTTGTCGCCCTTGAGCTTCATCGCCATCGCGCAGCCCACGGCTTGCGGAACTTGCGGACCGATGTTGGACGACCAGCTCACTTGGTTGACGGAGCGGCCCGAGTGATGGCTCGGCATTTGACGGCCCTTGAGGACGTCGCCGCTGTTGCCGAAGACTTGCGCAATGAATGCAACGAGAGGAAATCCGCGAACGAGCATCACGCTCTGCTCGCGAAGCGCGGGGAACACCCAGTCGCCCTCTTGGACGGCGAGACCCGTCGCGATGGGCACGGCTTCTTGCCCCGTGCAGGCGCCGTAAAAGCCGACACGTCCTTGGCGCTGGAGGACGATCATGCGCGCGTCGATCGCGCGGAGGCGGCGCATCTCGTGATAGCCGCGAAGAAGAATGTCTCGGTCGATGCCGAGGTCTTTCAAAGGAGGTGGTTCGCGCGGAGTCGCGTCGTCACCGAAGTGCGAGATGAGCCCGAGATCTTCCAATTCGCTCATTCGATTGGGGCGGCCGCGGCGTCACGTGAGGAATGGCGCCGAAAATGGCGGCGCGTCTCTTCGTCGATCGGACCCATGTTGCGATGACCGAGCTGATCGGCTGCGTCTTGCGAGAGCCGACGAATCGCGAGGGGCGTGCCTTGCTCGGTGACGACGGGCGCCGCAACGCTCTCGTCGGGTGCGACGGTGGGCGAGGAATCGGAGTTCTTCGAGCAGCCGTTGGCGCAGCCCACTTGCAGAAGAATCAGTGCGGACAAAAAAAGAGCGAGAGAGCTCACGTGGAGCCCTCTCGCTTTCTTAGCCGTTAGGCTGGTTTTCAGGGCGCGCCGCAGAGGTAGTTGGCGAACGTGTACGTCGTGTCGTCGGGAACGTTGTCGCCCGTGAAGAGCGAGAACTTGCCGCAGACGTCCGTGAGGGCGTTCACGACACCAGCGTCCGTGCTGAGCGGGCCGCCGTCGGTCGCCGTCGCGCACTGGAGCATCGTGGTCGCGTAGGGCTTGCAGGCCGCTTCGCCGTACGCTTCGCTACGGCACTTGCCGTGGTCGGCCGCTTCGACGTCTTCCGTGCAGCCAGCGTCTTCGTTGCAAGCTTCAGCAACGCAGTCGCCCGCGCTCTGTGCCGCGTCTGCACATGCTTTGCCGCCGAACGTCTCGAGGCAAGCAACTTCGTTGAGGCCGAGGATCGCGCTCGAGCCGTAGAGCTCGACCTTGAGGGCCGTGTTGGGCTTGTCCGGGAGAGCAAAGAGGCAGGTCGCGCAGTCGCCCGTGAAGGCGGTGCCGAGCGTCTTCGAGGCATCGAAGCCCCAGGCCTTGCAGTCAGCGTCGTTGGCTGCGAAGTCTTGCATGCACTTCACGAACGAGTTGAGCTGCGCTGCCGTGCACTTGTTCTGGTGCGCTGCAACGACGCCGAGGCTCTTCGTCGCCGCGAAGCCGTCAGGGTTGACCGCCGCGCACTCGCCCGGGTCACCACCGCCGTCGGGCTTCGGGCCGGTATCCTTCTTCGAGTCAGTGGCGTTGCCAGCATCGTTCGCGGGAGTGGTGTTGTTGTTGTCGTCGCTGCTGCAGCCGTATCCCAAGCTCGATGCAAGGCTCAGCGCCGCGAATCCAAGTACATACTTTTTAATCATTGCTC
>JAHFDV010000314.1 GCA_023248815.1 Myxococcales bacterium | reverse complement strand
TACGCGAGCTGGGTTTAAAACGTCGTGAGACAGTTTGGTCCCTATCTGCCGTGGGCGCAGGATACTTGAGAGGAGCTGACCATAGTACGAGAGGACCTGGTTGGACGTACCCCTGGTGAGCCAGTTGTCACGCCTAGTGGCACAGCTGGGTAGCCATGTACGGAACGGATAACCGCTGAAAGCATCTAAGCGGGAAGCCGGCCTCAAGACTAGGTATCCCTGACGTAAGTCACTAAAGATCCGTTGAAGACTACAACGTTGATAGGCCAGGTGTGGAAGCGCTGCGAGGCGCGGAGCTAACTGGTACTAATTGATCGTGCGGCTTGTCCGTATTTCTAAGGCAACGTTCGAATAATTCACTGTCAGAATTGGGTTTGCGAACCCGATTCAGCAGCTAGCAGGCGCACTTCGGTGCCTCTGCAAACTTCAGAAAACGATCGCTACCATTGATGGATTGATACTCAACGCGAGAACCAGCTTTGCTGGAACTTGTGAGTTATGAACAGCGCACCAAAACGCGCTCCCATCATCACCCGCAATTTCCGGTGACGATATCGAAGAGGCCACACCCGATCCCATCCCGAACTCGGAAGTTAAGCTCTTCGGAGCCGATGGTACTGCACGGGAAGCCGTGTGGGAGAGTAGGACGTCGCCGGGATTATTTCCCAAGAACGCTCAGAGAAATGCGCATCGCGCGACTCTGAGCGTTTTTTTTTGCTTGTGAGATGCTGGATGCACGCGAGGCGGAGATGCGCGTGTTGATTTGCTTTTCGGGAGCGGGGGCAGGTACAGGACCTGGATTCGGCAGCGCGTTGCTGGCTCGGGCTTCGGGAGCGGGCGGCAGGTGCGGGATAGGTTGTTGTGATGGGGATCGTTTATCGGTGTCTTCGTTGCGACGAGAGCGATGCGATTCGTCTGCTCGTAGCGCGCCATCAGGGCTTGCCGCGTGCGTGGGATCCGGAACACGAGGTGCGCGCCAACCGTGTCGCGCATGATGTTGCGGTGCTCTCGGATGCGACTACGGCGAATCGTCGGATTGTTGTTGTTGCGTCGGATGAGCGGGAGGCGATCGTCGCGCTTCATTGGGTGGCGCTCTCCGATGATCTTGGGACGTGCGCCATGGTGCAGTCGTTGTGGACCGATCCGAGTTTGCGGCGTCGTGGAATCGCGCGAGAGCTCAAGCGGCTCGGTGAGGAGTGGGCGCGCAGCGTTGGCGCGACGACGATTGCGACGAATGTCGCGCCAAAGAATCGCGAGATGATTCTGTTGAACGAGACGCTTGGGTTCTGCGTTGATTCCTCGCCATCGGATCCGCCACCCGCAGGCTACGTGCGCATGACGAAAGCGCTTTGAAGCTAGTCGCATCCCGCATCGGCACCCGTTCCCGCCTCCCTCTCACGAATCCTGCACCCGCCCCGAATCCCGAACGTGCACTCTGCACACGTGTAAAGCTGGTGATGGGGTGGTCTCCAACAGCCTTCAAAAATTCGTGGACCTCGGCCCACTCAGGGCATAGAGCAGTCCACCAATTTCGTGAAGGAGCATACCTCATGTTCAGTATTTCAAAGAAGCTGAGTCGCGCCCGAATGTCACTGCTTACGTTCGGTGTCATTGCGTTGCTCGCAAGTTCCTCCTGCCAGGCCCACGAACCGGCGGAAACGGTGGCGTCAAGTGCAGCTCCTTCGTCCGTGGATCAGACGAAGGCGGACAAGACGCCAAAGGAAAACTGGTGTCTTCAAAAGACAGAAGATGAGTCTCAGAATCTAGTCTTCATCGCCTCGAACCTCGGCTACAGGAATTTTTCACACAAGGTCGATGCCACCTGGCTGCTGCAGGTCAACATCACCACAAAGCAACAGAATCCAAAAGGTCACCCAACGAAAGAGGAAGCACTGGTGTTGAATGACGTCGAAGACCAGATCACCGCAACCCTGAGAGGGGTGAGCCAAGTTCACTTCATTGGAAGGGCTACGATAAGAGGGTCTCGCGAACTCGTCTATTACGTGAAGAATGCAGAAGACATTAATGGGGCTCTCTCCACGTTGGTCAAGAAGCCTCAGGTTCGTCAATGGGAGTACCGCATCACGCCGGACGCTGAATGGAAGCATGCCGATGATCTGATTGGCGGCGAACCGCATTGTTTGTAGCACCAACTGCGCATGTCGCGTGATCTGCTCACCCGGATCGGCGGACGTGATCACTCGGATGGTCGTATAGGATGGGAGCGACGTCGTTGAGAGCTTTCAGTTGTTCGGTGGTTCGGTCGTGCCGCTTTTCGTTTCGAATGTCCCTGAGGTCCATCTCGTAGGCGTTGCGGACGAGGCGGGTCAGGAGGGCGTCCGCGAGGGTCGGTTCTCCAGTCCATTCATGCCACTTGGCGAGGGGAGTTGGCCGGTGACGACCGTGGCGAGCTTCCCGTATCGAGCCCGAATTCCGTCCCCGAGCCCGCACCCGAACCTGAATCCCGAACGTGCATTCTGCACACGTGTCGTCGATGTCCGTCGCACGCCATGATCGCGCACGCTCCGCGCCGGCTTGCATGATCGTCGAACCACTTCTCCTCGCGTCGCCGTCACGGATCCTGCGCGTGGGTTGGCATGCGACAGACATCGACTCTCACGGTTCATTCAATCTCACTCGACGCGATTCGGACGCTGCGCCCGCTCTTGGAGCGCATCGAACAGCGCGATCGCAATCTCGCGGATCAGATTCGGCGCGCGGCAACCAGCGTTGCGCTCACATCGCAGAGGGCGATGCGAGCATTGGCGGAAATCGACGTGTGCGATTCGCATCGGCGCGGGCGAGCTCGCGCGAAGTGCGATCCGCGCTCGCAGTTGCGGTCGCGTGGGGATACGTCGAGGAGAATGCGTGCGACGAGATCGATGCGAGGTTCGATGGCTGCAGCGCAATGCTGTATCCGCTGACGCGGTAGCCCGTCACGCGCGAAGCTTGAGCGCACTCGCGCGGCGCCACACGATGCCGATGTTGCCAATGGCGAGCGCGCGACGGAATCACCAGTCGATGCTTCCACTTACGCGTGAGTGCAGCTCATACGTCAGCGCCGTCGCATTCCTGCTTCTCGTGAATTCCGAGCCATGGAAGGATTGCGAAAATGTCATCCTGGATAGGTCCTCTTGCCTCCGCGCCCTCCGACGTACTTCGTCGATTGGAACAGCTGCCCAGCTTTCAGATTTTGGATCGTCGTGGGTTATCGCGCGAGCACACGTTGCTTTTCGTTCCAGAGCGTCGACCAACGTTCGACGCGGAGATCTTTGTCCTTGGTCAGATGTTCGCGTGGAATAGCGCCTCACGGCTTACTTGGCTCTTCTCAACGCATGGACTCTGCCAATTCGAAACACCCGCGGTGACGGGACGAAGTGCATTTCCTCACTTCGAGTTGGTCCTCGCCACAAACAATTCTGAACAAGAAGATCCGTTTCCGTTTCGACTTGGAGTCGTTCTCTCGCGCGGGCCTGAATCCTTTTTGGGATGGGACTGGGGTGAAGTGCGCGTGCCGCCCCTCTTGAACTGGTTCTCTCTCGCCGCGCACGAAGTAGCGTCAATGATCAAACGAGATGGATCGCACTTCTCGATCACTGACACGATTGCCGCTCTCGGTCCTGGTGGAAAACCATGGACACGCTCGCTCCTGAAGAACGCGGTTCTCATGCCAGCTACGCCACACATGTTGAGGAGCGGACTTTCACCCTTCAACGAACCAAGCAAGCCACCCGCCGTCCTCGACGCGGATCATTGGCATGATGAACCAGGTACGGATCGATTCAAATGGGGGTTCTATTGGCTGTTGCCAACTTCTGAAGAAGAGCACCGGCGCGCTGAGTCGGATGGTAGCTGGGAGATGTTTGCAGATCTCGTCGAGCAAGTGCGTGAGGGGGTGGAGGACGAGTTCGATGTCGCGTTTGATCTACTGCGTGGAGTGAAGTCGTGAATGTCCCCTCGCGTCCCGCACGGGGCGCGAGTCCGGAGACCGCAAGGTGCAGAGGACAACGCAGGGACCGATCGCGCGGAGCTCACGAAGCAAGCGAGCACGAGCGGAGCGTGGGCATCCCTCGCCGTGTGCGAGAGTAGGACGTCGCCGGGATTATTTCCCAAGAACGCTCAGAGAAATGCGCATCGCGCGACTCTGAGCGTTTTTTTTGCCTGTGAGAAGCTGGATGCTCGCGGGGCGAGATGCGTGATTTGATTTTCGGGGGTCGGGACCTGGGGCGGGTGCGGGTGCAGGATCCGGGAGCGCGTAAAGCCTCGCCGTAGCCCTCTTCGTCGAGGCCGCGTTCTCGAGTGAGACGCCGCACGTCGCGGCAAACTCCTTCGGCGTGAGATAGCCAATCGAGCTGTACGGTCTCGCTTCGATGTAGTCACGTCGCCAGATCTCAATTTCCGCGCGAGCTCGCTGGTTGTCGAGCGCCTGATCCGCGACAAGCTGCTTCAGCTTTCACACGGTCAGGACTTTTTCCGTCGTTCAAATAGGTACCGTTTCCCCACGGCAAGGAATTGCAACGTCCCTTCGCCGGGTTGGACGAGCGCGTTAAATTTGTCGAACGCACTGCGGAAAGCACCCACCTCTCCGTAAGTCGGAATCTTCGGCATACCTTCGCCGCCGTATTCGCCAAGCTTCTTCGCTCCAATGCGGACCGTGTCCGTTGAGTCCGTCACGTGGCGATAGGGTAGTTTCCACGCCTTTTTCACAAGCTCGAAGAACTCGCCCCCCGCGGCGTACCCCTGGCTGTGGGAATTTAGCTCGCGATCGAGGACCGTTGTCCTTACGGCTTCCAGGATCTCCCTTAGTTGCGCGATGCCAGGTTCGCTCAGAGCGCCGCTCTCGTCGTTGAACAATGGAACTATCGGACCAAGCTTCTGCCCCGTCGAGGTCCACATGACCCGCGCACTCGTCCACTCTTCGTAGTTGAAGATCGTCACCTCGTGGCCCCGCGTGAGCCGCATTACGTCATCGGTCGTGGTGTCCTTCGCCATAGAGTTTACCGACGTAATAGCATCGTTCCCACCGCCATCGCGCTTTCGTGCGTGTATGCCGTCACACATCGTCTCGAGCGTGCACTGACGGGAGGCGCTACGTCGCGTCGTTGCCTACACTCATTTGCTCGTAAGCCAGATGACATGAAAAAGTTGCTGGAGGCGCGTCGTCACGCCTTCGCTTCGCTCTCCTGCGGCTAGGAACTTCGCGTCGCGCAACGCTCGAGCGCACTCGCGCGGAGCCGCACGATGCGGTAGCCCGCGCGCTCGAGCTTTGCGTCGCGGCGTGCGTCTGCGTGATGCTTGCTATCGTGAGAGCTTCCATCGATCTCGATGACGAGGCGAAGAGCGGGAACGAGGAAATCGACGATGAAGCGACCGATGGGAACTTGGCGGCGAACTTCAACGCCGAGCTCAGCGCACGTTGCGCGAAGGAATCTCCACGCGATCTCTTCGGTGTGCGTCGGAGCCGCGCGCATGCGACGAGCATTGGCGAGAAGACGTGAGCGATCGATGGAAGTGGGACGAGAGAGCTTGCGCATAGAAGGGACCACCTTTCTCGGCGAGAGGCCGGAACGAAGCCCCTTGGCGCAGGATCCATGACGCGCCAACGTTGAGAATGCGCCACGAATCTCGGGCGCGGCGTGGAGAGTGCGCCGCCAGCGAGGTCTGGCCTCTCGGCGAGATGCGGCCCACTGTGCGACAATGCACGGATGGTTCCCGAAAGCCGCGCAGAGATAAGGCGACTCGTCGGCAGTGCTATCGATGACGCGATCGACATACCGATGAGTGAGACGCCGTCCGTCGAGCTCTTTCACTACACCGACAGCGCAGGGCTCAAGGGCATTCTGGACTCGGGCGCGCTATGGGCTTCGAGCGCAGCCCAATTAAACGACGGTAGCGAATGGCAATACGCCGATGAGCTCGCTGAAGACGTTTTTGCGCAGAACGTGCGCGCAGCTCCGCGTCTCCTCGATGAATGGCGCCGGCGCGCGTCCAACGAGAAGAGGCATTCGCATCCTCCACTGGTGGCCTGCTTTTGCGACGAGGGAGACTTGCTGAGCCAGTGGTACCGGTATGCAGCGAAGGGCCAAGGCTTCGCGATTGGCTTTGACCTTACTCGTCTCAACACGGACGAGTATCGAATTGGGCGCATCAACTATGAGCCTGCGAAGCAACGCGACGCCGTCGAGCGGAGCATCCAGAGCTTTCTTCATGCATGCTACACTCATTCTGTAGAGCCCGAGAGATATCTTTCTTTGTTGAATGGTCGCCTGCAACGAATACTTCCGTGGTTCAAGCATCGAGGTTTCCGTGAGGAACGCGAGTGGAGGATCGCCGTCCGCGCAGAGCTCTCCGACCTTATCGATGAGGAAGAAGAGAATTCGAACGAACGAGCCGAATTCAAGAGAGTGAAGGAGCTACAAGCAAGGATTCCCGAGTACGAACCCAGCCATCCACCACCAATGCCCGTCCCGACCATCGAGTCGCGACTCAAATTTCGGACGGGGCAGTTCGGTCCGGTGCCCTACGTCGAGATTCCGATTCGATCAATTCAAAGTATCCGGATCGGACCCAGTGCGAATCGTGCTGCCGCGGAAGCTGGCGTGCGAAACATGCTGAATGCTCGCGGCTTCGACCCTTCGGCGATCAATCTAAGTCTGTCGGACATTCCCCTTCGTGGTTGACATCTCCCTCCCGCGTCCCGCACGGAGCGCGAGTACGGAGACCGTGGGAGGGACCGATCGCGCGGAGCTTGCGAAGCAAGCGAGCACGAGCGGAGGGTGGGCATCCCTAGCCGTGTGGGAGAGTAGGACGTCGCCGGGATTATTTCCCAAGAACGCTCAGAGAAATGCGCATCGCGCGACTCTGAGCGTTTTTTTTTGCTCTGTGAGATGCTGGATGCGCGCGGGGTGGAGATGCGCGTGTTGATTTGATTTTCGGGGTTCGGGATCTGGGGCGGGGCCGGGAGCGGGATTCGGGAGCGGAATTCGGCAGCGGTTTGCTGGCTCGGGCTTCGGGAGCGGGAGCACGTCACGGGCTTCGGAAGGACGGAGGCGAGCATCGATTCCTCGGTGTCTCGACTGGAGGGGATGATGAGGTTTATCGGCTATTCACGTGCGCAAGCTCGAGAGTGCCGCGTCGAGTGGGACGTCGAGATCA
>JAHFDV010000062.1 GCA_023248815.1 Myxococcales bacterium | reverse complement strand
CAAAGCGCGCGCAGAGTTCGCGAAGGCAAAGGTCTCCAAGCAAAGTTTCGTTGCGACGTTCAAGCTCGACAAGGATCTCGGCGACGCGCTTCCTTCGTCCCTCATGGTTCCGATCTCGAACGACGATACGAAGCGACTGAAGACGCTCGAGGCGCAGAAAAAATCGTGGCGCGCAGCGGAAGACGGTTTGAAATTCGTCTCGGGAACGGCAGACCACGCTTCCTACACCGACAGCCGCAAGCAGGCGCTCGACGTGCGAGTGCTCGCCTTCGGCGACTTCAACGACGACGGCATCGAGGATGTCATCGTGCAATCGTCGTCTCAGGGTGACGGCGGCCACACTTCCTTTCAAGGCGATCCCCTCGTCCTCACGCGCAAGACGGCGGATGGTCCGCTCGTGCTCGTGAAGCGCATCCCGAAAGGGTGAGCTCGAACTAGGTCTCTCGAACGAGAGATCTATTGGCGAGCGCGTTCGGCGGTTCGACGTGCTCGCAGAACGCTCGCCGCTTTCGCGAACTCTTCGACGGAGAGCGTCTCTCCGCGAGCTTCGAGAGGCAGTCCTGCATCGGCGAGGGCCTCGAGCGTCTCTTTGCCGAAGCTCGACCAAGCGTTGCGGAGCTGCTTGCGGCGTTGTTCGAACGCGCGCTTCACGACGGCGCGAAACGCGTCGTCTTCTTCGGCGCGCGGAGGGTTGCGCGACACGAGCTCGATGACGGCGCTCGTCACTTTTGGAGGCGGAAAAAAAGCACCGGGTGCGACGAGGAAGAGTCGCTTCGCGGTGAAGGCAGCCTGAACGAAGACGCTCAGCGCGCCGTACGTTTTCGAGTTGGGCTCGGCCACGATGCGATCGGCGACCTCACGTTGGACCATGAAAACGGCGCGATCGATGAGCGCACGATGCGCAACGGCGCGCTCGAGCAGCATGCCCGTAATCTGATAGGGCAGGTTGCCTGCGAGAATTCTTGGAGCGCCCTTCGTGGCCACGCGTTCGAGCGCAGCCTCGCCGAAGCAGTCTTCGAGCGGGACCGTCTTTGCGTCCGCTTCGAGGAGCGTGACGCCCTCCACGTCGAACTCTTTGCGCAAGCCGGGGACGAGATCGCGATCCCGCTCGATGGCAAAGAGGTGCTTGGCGCGCGGCGCAATCTTGCGCGTGAGATTCCCCGTTCCTGCGCCGATCTCGACGACGACGGCGCGCCCCACTTCGTCGTCGCGCACGGCCGCGCTCGCGATCGCTTCGACGATGCGCGTGTCCGTGAGAAAGTTCTGCCCGAAGCTCTTTTTGGGAGCGACGAACGGCTTTTCAACCGGAGGTCTGTTGGGTCGCTTCAGGCGGTCTTTGGCGGCGGAGCGCCGAGCTGAATGCGCTCGCCGACGTACGCACCGATGAGCGTGAAGAGCACGCCGATGGCGGCCATGATGACGTAGAGGAACGCGGGCATCGTGCGAACCGTTTGGTTTGCATGAAGGAGCCACGCCGTCGGGATGGCGACGAGGAAGCTCGCCACGAACGGCTCGATGAAGGTGCGACCGGGGGAGATCATCCCGACGAGCGTGCCGCCGAGCGCCCAGACCGGGATGCACACGAGCATGCCGTTGCCGCCTTCGAAGTCGATGGCGGTCATCACTTGCGGGAGCCCGAAGACGAGCGCCGCCGTGAGAATGCCCTGAACCGCGATCGCGATCGCCATCCAACGGACGCTCACGCCCTCTTGCTGATAGCGACGATCGTGCTCGTCTGCGCGCTTCTGTTGCGCTGCAGCGGCCGCGTCGATGGGAGCTCCGCAAGAGCCGCAGCGCTTGGTTCCCGGGGGATTGTTTGCAAAACCGCAGTTCGTGCAGGTAATCGTCGCAGCTTTCGCCATCGTGTCCCTCTCCTTACCGACTCACACTTCGTGCATGCCGCCCTGGCGGCTCGTTCGACCAAGATTTTCGCGTCGCGCGTTGCGGTTCCCGTGAAGGTGCCGAAATCGCGATGCTTTCCGAACCTTATAACAGAATCATTTCCACGGGGAAAAGGAGAACACGGCGGCGCGATTCATGGAACTTTTCAGTCAACGAGTGGTCTAATTGGGGAATCGAGCCGCGAATCCGTCTTCCCCGGCCTCTTTTCCCAACAAATGGCTGAAGCACACACCGCCCCCCTCCTTGCCTCGACCGAGGTCGATCCGGAGCTCCTTGCGCTTCCCGAACCGGAGCGCACCGGAAAGTGGCCGACGGCATTCGCCCTCGCCCTGGCGCTGGCCTCTTCTATCTTCATGGCGTTCGCGCTCCTCGCAGACGTGCGCTTCGCGATGTCGAGTCGCGTCGACACGACCCTCGGAGATCTGCGTGCGGCGGACCTCGGCGTGGTCTCCGCGGAAGCTGCGGCAGGTGGAACGCTCGTGAAGGGCACGGCGCTTCTCGGCGCGAGCTCGGGCATTCGCTTCGAGCGACCCTTCGTGAGCGATACGTTTCGGCTCGTTCCAGTCTCGGGTCGCAGTGATCTTTGGGTCGAGCTGCGCGTTCCCGCTGGCGAAGAGTCGGGACGCTATGTTCCGCCCAATGAGGTTTCGGGAAGGCTCGTTCCGCTCACGCAAGCCGGGCCGCGCCACCGTGGGCTCGCTGGCGCGTTGAAACGCGTGAAGGGAATCGACGTGCCGCCGAACGCCCTCTTGCTGGTCGAAGGTGAACGTCCCGAAGGACTTCGTTATGCGACGCTGCTGACGGCGATGTTCGTCCTCTTTGCGTTCATCGCGACGTGGTCACTCGTTCAGATTCTGAAACCCATCCGCGACTGACACGTTTCGCGGGCCAGGGTCCGCTCGCGACGGCCGCTTCGTCCCCATGGTCGAACGCTCCGTGCGAAGAGAGTGAAAGCCGCGTCCCTTCTCACTATAGTGAGCGGGTCATGCGCGCGCCGCTACTGCTCGTCGTTTCGTGTCTTTCCTTCTCCTTTCTCGTTTCGTGCAAAGACGAGAAAAGCGATTCGTCGAAGCCCGCGCCATCCGTGAGCAGCGTCACGAAGACGGACACCGTACCGCCTCCGAGCGCTAGTGCAGCGTCGAGCGCACTGCCAGCTGACAAGGCGAGCGCTCTGCCGCCGCCGCACAAAAAGTACGCGCATGTATTGCACACGGGGGACTCGATGGTGGGCGGCGGCCTCTGTCGTGCGCTCAAGCCGAAGTTCGAAGGCGAGGGGACGAAGTTCCATCGCGATGTCGTCGAGAGCGGAACCATCCACGAGTTCGCGCAGAACGATCACTTGCCGGGTCTCTTGAAGAAGATAAAGCCCGACCTCGTTCTCCTCACGCTCGGCTCGAATCACATTCCGCATCCCGATCCCGAAAAGGAGCTCGCCAAGTATGTCGAGATGGTCGTGAAGCGCGTCGAGGGCATCGACTGTTACTGGATCGCGCCGCCCGTGTGGAAACCGCAGTATCAGAAGTTCAACGACTGGCTCAAAACGCACGTGGCGCCGTGCAAATTCTACGACGGATCCAATCTCGAGATCTCGCGCAAGCCAGACAAGATTCATCCGGACGAAAAGGGCGGCGAGGTGTGGGCCGACGACTTCTGGAAGTTCTTCAAAGGCGACGGCGCCTTTCCAGCGGCGCCCGAATCGGGATTGCCTGCGAACCCCGCGACCACGCTCTTGCCGACGAGCCACTGAGCGCGCGCAGTCGAGACTTAGAAGGAGCGAGAGTCCGAATGCGCGTTGCGATCATCGGCGGGGGCATCATCGGCCTCGGTATTGCGGACGCGCTTCTGCGCGAGACGCGTGTTCGCGATTCGCTCGAGCTCACCATTTTCGACGCGCACGAGCCCGGCGGTGCGAGCGCGAAGGCCGCGGGAATTCTCGGCGCGCAGTTCGAGTCGCACGAGAGCTCACCATTCGTCACCGACCTCGTCGAAGCCCGCGCGTCCTTCGAACGATGGCTCGTCGATTTCGGGGGACCCTCGGCACTGGAGCGTGTCGACTATCGGAAGGCCGGCGTTTTGCGCCTCGCCACGAGCGCGCGCCGCGCCGAAGAGCTGCGCGCAATCGTCGAATGGCAAAGTGCGAGCGGACTTCGCGCCGCGTACGTCTCGCCGTGGGAGCTCGAGAAGATCGAGCCCGCGCTCGCTTCTTTCGCTCATGGAGCTGCACACTTTCCCGACGACGCGCAGGTCGAACCGCGGCTCCTTTTGGCGCTTTTGGAGACGTCCTTGCGAGAGCGCGGAGCCATGTTCGTCGACTCACGCGTCCTTGCGGTAGAAAGCGCGCCGTCCGCCGCGACGATTCGCGTAGAGGTGGGCGCCTCTCCTCGTGAGAGCCGTCCCGCCGAGTCCGCTACCCACAGCGCAGATTTCGTCGTCGTTGCGAACGGAGCGTGGGCTTCACGGCTCACGCTGACGGCGGGAAAGACGGCGCTGCCTCTCGACGCGCCTCCCGTTCGCGGACAAATGATTCGACTCGCGACGGCGCGACGGCACTTCGGTCCAGTCATCGAGGTCGACGGAACGTATGCCCTGCAGCGCGCGCAGGGGCCGATCGACGTCGGAGCGACGGTCGAGAACGTCGGATTCGACGCGGGGACGACAGCCGACGCCGCGGCCGCTCTACTCCGAACGGTGACGAGAATGATCCCGGAGATCGACGGGGCGCCCATTGCGGAACAATGGGCTGGCTTGCGACCTCTCGCGCCCTCTCCGCGAGTCGAGCTCGTCGACTCACGTGTGCTCGTAGCGGTCGGGCACTACCGAAACGGAATTCTCCTCGCGCCAACCACGGCGCGAAAAGCCGCGGCCATCGTCGCTCGCTTGTAAACTAAGTTGCAGAGGCTCGTTCCTTCGCTATCCTTCATCCGACGATGGCGAATGCACAACTGCCACCATCGTTGACACCTCGATTCGAGCTCCACAAGGTGGCCGGAGAAGGGAGCTCCGGGACGGTTTTTCACGTCGTTCGGAAGCGTGACGGTCGCGCTCTGGCGCTCAAAATTTTCAACGACGCCGCGCTGTTCACGAAAGAGCGCGCGGTTCTCTCGCGCCTACGAGATGCTGGCAGTCCGATGCTCGCGGATGCGGGCGAGACTCCGGTGCCCTTCACCGCAATCGCATGGAAAGAAGGTACGCCACTCGGTAAAGGGCTCGGCTCGACGAAGGGCATCAAGAAAGAGAAACCGAATGCGAGCGCATGGCCCGTGCTTCGCGACGTCGCGCGAGACCTTGCGACACTGCACGAAGCGGGGCTCGTCCATGGCGACGTAAAGCCGGACAACGTAATCGTGCGCGAACGGAACGGAGAACGGACGAGCGCTAGCCTCATCGACCTCGGACTCGCACACGCTCACGAGGAGAGCGCTCGCGGCGGGACACCGCGATTTGCCGCGCCCGAGCTTCTCGCGGGAAACGGAACGGCCGCGTCCGACGTGTACGCCTTCGCCTTGCTTGCTCGCGAGCTTCGCGTCGACGCTCCTTGGCTGGCGGCGCTCCTCGTCGAACAACCGCATTCACGGCCCTCGGCGCGCTGGATTTGCAGCCGCATCGAGCGCGAGCTCGGCCTCGAAGACGTCTCTCGTGCGTCGTTCGATCGGATTCGGATCGAACACGCCTATTTGCGCGCTCATGCGCATCAGATCGATGCGCGGCGCCCGATCGCCTCCGAGCTCACGGGCAAGGCGCGCACGCTCCTCGAAGAGGCGATGGAGTTTCTTCCCGAAGGCCAGGGAGAGGTGGCTCGTCTTTCCCCCAATCGCCTCGCGCGCTTCGTCGCGCAGGTCACCGGTATCGTCGATCTCGATCGCAGTTTCGACGAATCCGCCCTTGTTTTACGCCTGTTTTCTCTGCTCGAACGCGGATCACTCGGAGGCGTGACGCTCGCCGAATTGCTCGCGACGCACACGGCTCCGACCGCTTCTACGAAGCGTCACGACACTTCGCTGCGACACAACGAAGAGAACGCACTGAGTCGCGTCGAAGCCCTTCTTCGAACTCCCGACGAAGAGACGCTGCTCCGTTCGGAAGAAGAGATCGCGCGGATGGCGGAGCCGTTCGAGACGGAGGTTTTCGTCACGGCGGACGCTCTCCAGCGTCGCGGCGAACTCGGTCGTGCGGCTCTCGTCGCTCGCGCTGGAAAGTCTAGAAGAACGATCATTCTCCTCGCAGAGATGCTGCGGCGGCTGGGGGAGGTCGACGAAGCCGGTGCCCTCACGCGTCGGCTCGTCGATGACGATGTCGTTGGAGACGACGCTCGCGCGATTCTCGGACGGATCGCTTGGGACGCTCGCGACCTCGATGCCGCAGACGCACTGCTCGCCGACGCGGCGGGGAGCCGTGCGTCCGAAGTGCGTGCGCTCGTGCTCACCTCGCGTGCGCGCTACGAAGAAGCGCTCGAGGTCGCAAACGTCGCGAAGCGAGGAGAGGAGCAACCGGCTCAGCGCGCGAGACTCGAGGCCATCGCCGGGTACGTGCATCACGCCTGCGGTCGCGTGCGGGAAAGTCTCGAGGCCTTCGAGCGGGCCGCGCGTTATGCGCGGGATGCCGCGAGCCCCATCGAAGAAGCGAACTATCTGACCGGGGTTGCCGCGGCCGCGTGCGATCTCGGACGCGTCGAGTTGGCGCTCACCACGAGTCGAAGAGCGGCACTTTTGTGGGAAAAACTAGGGCGCGACGAGCTCGCAGCGCGCGCGTGGCTCACCCAAGCCTCCACCTACGCGTTGCTCGATCGCCTGCTCGAGGTGGAAGAGGCATGCGATCTCGTCGAGACCTTGGGGAAGAGAGACGCGCGTGCTCGCGCGTATGCCGCCTTTGCGCTCGTGGACACACTAGGGGCCCGGCTTGGCGAAGGAGCGAGCGCGAGTCGAGAACGAGCTCGGTCGCTGTTGCGAGAAATCCAACCCTTGCTGGAGGACGACGCGAGCGATCGCCTTCGCTTGGCGGCGCGGACCATTCGTTTCTCCGACACCGCGCTCGAGGAGACGACGATCCCCGCATTCGATCGCTGGAGTCCCGAGGCTCCAGTTGGACCGCGTCTCGAGTGGTGGGGGAGTCGGATTGCTCGCGCGATCGCGGCGAACGACGTGCACGAGGGGACGCGACTCGTCTCGGAGGTACGAGCGCTCGTTTCGCAAGGAGGGGAGGTCTACGCTCGACGGTTTGCGTTCACGCACGCGCGCGCCATGGCCGAGCGCATCGGTGATGCGGAGACCGCGCGCCTCTTCGCCACGGAGGTTTCCGAGCTCGAGCGTCATCTCGTCGCCGAGTCACCGAGTGACATGCGCCCGTCATTTGCGATGGCGAGCTCAGGCGACTCTTCGTGGAGCCGCCGAGAATCATCGACGGACTTTCATCCGGAGCAGATAAGGCAGCTCGAGACACTGATTCGCAGTCTCGTCGTGGGCGAGCGCATCTCGACAATCGCCGGACGCATTTTGGATGCACTCATCCTGTGGACCGGCGTCGAACGCGGGCTCGTGCTTTTGCCCACGCCCACGGGAGAGCTCGTCCCACGCGTCGCTCGAAACATCGCGCGGGCCGATCTGACGCAAGATCAGATCAAGCTTTCGATGGGTCTTGCGCGACGCGCTCTGGAGACGCGCACGATCGTCTCCGCGACGGATGCCTTCGCGACGCTTGGCGACCTCCACGCCTCCGTCCATGCGCTCGAGCTCCGCAGTGTGCTCGCCGTGCCGCTGCTCGCGCGTGGTGAGGCGCTCGGCGTCGTCTACCTCGACGACCGCACGCGACGCGGCGCTTTCGGTGAAAAGGAACGCGCGTGGGTCGAGCTCGTGTCGGTCGTTGCTTCGGCGACGATTGCGGATGCGCGAGAGCGTCTGCGCCTTCGCCGAAGCCTCCAGAAAGAGGCGCAAGCGACGAAGCTCCTGCAAAAAACGCTCGAAGAGCGCGAGCTCGAGCTCTCGACGGTACGCGCGACGCTGCACGAAGCGGAGAAGGTGACGCGATTTCCCTACGACGCCATCATCGGAAGAAGCCCGGCGATGCTGCGGCTATTCGCTTTGGTCGACCGCATCACGACGAGCGATGTCCCCGTGCTCATCGTCGGTGAATCGGGGACCGGCAAAGAGCTCGTCGCGCGCGCGATTCATGCAAACGGTGCGCGGAAGAAGAAGGCGTTCGTCTCGGAGAACTGCGGCGCGCTTCCGGAGACGCTCCTCGAGTCGACGCTCTTCGGGCACGTCAAGGGCGCTTTCACGGGGGCAACGTCTTCACGGGCAGGACTTTTCGAGGTCGCCCATGGCGGAACGCTCTTCTTGGACGAAGTCGCGGAGATGCCGATTGCGCTTCAATCCAAGCTTCTTCGCGTGCTCCAAGAGGGGGAGGTGCATCCGGTCGGTGGTGAGAGAACGATCCGCGTCGACGTGCGCATTCTCGCTGCAACGCACAAGAATCTCGAAGAGATGGTTCGCGCACGAACGTTCCGCGAGGATCTTTACTATCGCCTCCACGTGATGGAGCTCCGCGTGCCTCCGCTTCGAGAGCATCGCGAAGACATCCCCGAGCTCGTCGCGCACTTCATCGCGAAGTACAAACCGAACACGCGACTGAAGCGTCGCGCTCTCGATCGCCTGACGGCGCACACGTGGCCAGGAAACATTCGTCAGCTGGAGAACGAAATTCGTCGTGCACTCGTGCTCGCCGACGACGATATCGACCTGACGCACCTTTCCGACGACGTTCTTGGCCGCGCGCAACGTGAGCCAACGACCCTCCGTCTCCGCATCGATGCGCTCGAACGGGACCTACTCGTGCAGGCGCTCGAGCGGGCCAATGGGAATCAAAGCCAAGCGGCGCGCGAGCTCGGCATCTCGCGATTCGGTCTTCAGAAGATGGTCAAGCGACTCGGGATTTCGTGATCGATCGGTGTTCGTGCATCCGCAGTCATTGCTGACAGGCGGTCTGTCCGCCGATGATCACGTTCTTGGGAGCGAGCGGCTCGCTATCGGGAGCCCAAGCGAAGCCCGTCGGATCGAACTTGAGGAACACCTTCGCCGAGAGCACGCATGGCGCGTCGATTGAGCCTGCGAACTCGATGACGCCCTGAGCGCCCGTGGCTTGGAGGACGTCGCCCGTCGGAGTTCGCGGGAGTCCGACGCTCGTGATGATGCAGTCCTCGGCTTGGTTCGTGATGTCCGCGACTTCGAGAGTCCACGGCCCTTTCGAGACTTTGTATTCGTTTGCGCCGCCCGTCTCTGCGCCTTGGAAGATCATTCGTACACACACGTTTCGCGTGACGTCGCTCTTGAAAACGATGATGCGCGGGATGCCGCTTCCGTACGTGTGAGCGCTGTAGGCGCCGGCGGGATAGCACGCGTCCCCGGTGGCGACGTCCGAGCCGTTTCGCTGAGCTTCGCAAGCGTTGCAGTAGACGCGTCCGTCACACCCGCAGACGCCGATACAGGTCTCGCCGCAGGCATTCGGTCGCGCGCGACACGTTCCCCCTTGGTTGTCGCTTCCACACGAGCCCACGGTTCCGAAGCTGCACCAGTCCGTACCCGTGCACGCCGAACCCGGGCGTCCGCACGCGCCACCAACGCTCGCGTCTGCCGTCGGGACGTCGTTCTTGTTCTCGTCGTCGAGGTTTCGGCCGCCGCAGGCGAAGAGGGCGAGAAGGAGAGTCGAAGCAAGAGCTGCGTTGCGAACGAAGAGCATTGCGCTCGATGCTATCGCGCTTCGCCAGTTCTCTGAAGGGGACGTTTCGTGACCGATGCGGCTTTTCGGGCTTGCCTATCGCGGCGCGGCGCCCTCGCGAAGACGAGGTGACACAGCGGCGCATGCTGTGCGTATCATCGGTCGCGTGCCGCCCGCCGACACCACTCCAGCTACTCCGCCGACATCTCGAAAATCAGTGCTTGTGCGCGTCTTCGCGGCGTTTGGCCTCTTCGGGGTCTTGGCGTTCCCGATCGCGCGAAAGGCGCGCGCTCATCGTGAGGACGAAGGCGCCGTCGAACGGCCGGACCGCGTGCCCAACTTCATCATCGTCGGCGATTCGCGTGCGCACTGTGGACTCGCACCGCGAGTGATGCGACCCATCATGGAGGCTCGCGGCCTCCACGTGGGAGACGCGTTCAACTACGCGATCGACGGGACCGACGTTCTTCATCACCGAAGCACCGTTGCAGAGCTTGCCGCGGACCTCGCGAACGAAAAACAGGACCTCGGAGTCGTCGTGTGGACGCCGAATCCGCTCTCGTTCGATGGGTCGCGGATTTCGAATCGCCTCGAGCTTCTCCACGGAAGCGATTTGCGTTCCCTTGCCACGTCGGGGGCGCCGACCGAGCTCGTGTTCGATCTCGCGACGATGCAATTTTTTCCGCCCTACCGCGAACGTCCCGCGATGAAAGACTGGCTGGACGAGCGAGGCGAAGGGGTTGGCAAGCGGCTCCTCGGCGTTCAATCGAAAGCCGGGCTCGAGGTCGTCCGCGAGCCGAAACGGAGAATCTACACGAGTCATCCCGACGGGCAGATCTCGTTCCGCGTCATCGCCGAATGGGAGGTGCGTTTTCCCGTTCGCCTGGCGACGTACAAGGACAGCTTCAAAAAGCTCAGTCAGGACGACTTTCATTTCGCGCAAGCGCGGGACCTAGCCAAGATCGTTCGGGAGCACGGCGGCACGCTCGTCATTCTCGAGATGCCGTCGGCGCCGCTCTACCGCCAAGCCTTCGATGACGACCCCAAACAGCTGACATTCAGAACGCGACTCGAAGCGATTGCGAAAGAGGAAGGCGCGGTGTTTCTCTCACACGCCGATCACTACTCCGACGATCGCCTTTTCGGCGATCCGGGCCACCTCGTCGAAACGACCGCCGACGATTACTCGGCATTCTTGGCTTCGGAGCTCGCGCAGCTGCCCGTGGTTCGAAAGCGACTGGAGAAGTAGACCGCGATGCTCTTCAACTCGCTCACGTTCTTTTACTTCTTTCTAGTCGTCTTGGCCGGCAACTACGCGTTGCCGCAAAGAGTGCGCAATGCCTGGATTTTGGGCGCGAGCTTCATTTTCTACATGAGCTTCAGCCCGGCTTACATCCTGCTGCTCCTCGTCACGGCTTTCGTCGATTACATCGCTGCCCAGAAAATGGGGGAGCGCGCGACGAAGGCCGAGCGGCGTCCCTGGCTCATCGTGAGCCTCGCGTTCAATCTCGCGAGTCTCGGGTTCTTCAAATACACGGACATGGCGATCGGCACGATCGGTGACCTCGCACAGGCGTTCGGATCCGCGCACCGGCCGTCACTTCTTCACATCGCACTGCCGCTCGGGATCTCTTTCTATACGTTCGAGACGATCAGCTACGGCGTCGACGTCTATCGCGGGGAGATCCAGCCGAAGAAGAGCTTCTTCGAATACCTCAGCTTCTTGATGTTCTTCCCGAAGCTCATCGCGGGACCCATCGTGCGCGCGAGCGAGCTCTTGCCGCAGATTCGGAAGGAACGCAGCGCGACCGGCGACGAGATGTGCAGCGCGGTGAACCTCATTCTCTCTGGGTTCATCAAGAAGGTTCTCCTCGCCGACAACTTTGCGCCTTTCGTCGAGCAGGTGTTCGCGAACCCTTCCGCCCACAATCGTTGGATGTGCATCGTCGCCGCGTACGGGTACTCGATGCAGGTCTACTTCGACTTTTCCGCCTACAGTGACATCGCGCGTGGGTGCGCACGCCTTCTCGGATACGAGCTCCCGCTCAACTTCAATCAGCCTTATCTCGCGGTGAGCATCGCCGACTACTGGCGTCGTTGGCACATGACACTATCGCGTTGGCTCGGCGACTACCTTTACAAGCCGCTCGGCGGAAATCGCGGCGGGCGCTTTCTCACGTATCGAAACCTATTTCTGACGATGCTGCTCGGCGGGCTCTGGCACGGCGCCGCATGGACCTTCGTAATATGGGGCGCGATGAACGGCGTCTTCTTGCTCGTCGAGCGCGCCTGGCACGATGCCCGCGGAACGAAACCGAAGAGCGCGGAAGAGCTCGGGTTCGTCGATCGCTGGGCGCGGCGCTTCGTCGTATTCCACTTGATCACACTCACGCGCGTGTTCTTCCGCGCGCCGACGTTTGCCATAGCGATCGATCTTCTTCGGACGATCGCGAGGCCCCTCTCGAGGCTCGCAGAGCCTTCGCTTGCGCTCTTCCTCATTCCCATCGTCAGCCTCGCGTACATCTCACTCGCGTTCCTCAAGCCGAGATTGCATGCGCTGCGTCCGAGCGGTCCCGTCGTCGTCGCCTACGGGTTTGCGCTCGTCGGCCTGCTCGTCTTTGGGGCTTCACAGGCAGAATTCATCTACTTCCAGTTCTGAAGCACGCGGAGACGCAGTGCAGGCGCTCTTCGTCTATGCTTCTTCCGTCGTGACGCGAACGTCTTCGATCGCCATTGTCGCTACTTGCGCCGCTGCATCCCTCGGGCAGGTGGTTGGATGCTCTTCGAGCAACGCGGACCCGCCCGAAGTGTATTGTCGGAATGGCGTTCCCGTCGAGGGAGCGTACCCATCGAAGGATGGCGAGCTCGCGATTGGAAAGCCTCTCCCGGATCGAACGTTGGCGAACGATTCAGGGGGCATCTCGCTGCGCTCTTTCTTCGAGCCATGTGCTGCGGAGCCCAAGATCTTGCTCGTTCGCGTCGGCGCGCCGTGGTGTGGCACCTGCGATTGGCACTCCGCTCACACCGGTGAATTTCTCGCTTCGAACATCGGACCGCGGCTGCGCTTTCTCGACGTTCTCGTCTCCGACGAGGACAACCAGCCCCCACGGCCCGAGGTCGTGACTCGCTATCGCGCGAAGTTCCAAGGGCTCGAGGAAGTTGCGATCGATCCGCAGTCGCCATTTCTCGCGCTCGATGTGACGCACGGATCGCTGCCGCTCTACGTGGCCGTCGACACGAAGACGATGAAGGTGCTGCGGGTCTACGCGAATCCCGGGCCCGATCTTCTGCTCTCCAGTCTCCGTCAGGATCTCGCGACGCTCGATGGCGTCGTCGTCCCGAACCTCGTGCTCGACGAACGGATCGACGAGTACTTCGGCCGCGATCAGTGGGACCTCTTGCACGAGATGACGCTTCCTGGTGCACCGCCGGCGGATCCCTCGAATGCTCACGCTGATTCGCCGGATGCGGCACGCTTCGGCAAGGCCCTTTTCTTCGACGCCGCCTTCTCGTCGAATGGCAACGTCTCGTGTGCGACCTGCCATGTGCCATCGAACAATTTTTCGGACGGCCTTCCCCGCGCGGTCGGTATCGGCACGGGAGATCGTCGCACGCCTTCGATCGCGCTCGCCTCGCATCAGCGCTCGCAGTTTTGGGATGGACGTGCGGATTCGCTTTGGATGCAGGCACTCTTTCCACTCGAAAACGCGCGCGAAATGAACGCGACGAGGATGTCGATCTCCAAGCGCATTTTTGCGGTCTATCGCGCTGAATTCGAAGCGCTCTTCGGCGCATTGCCCGCGCTCGATGACGAAGTTCGTTTTCCGAGCGGGGCCACGCCGGGTTCGCCCGAGTGGCTCGCGATGAGTGAAGGCGATCGCGAAGCCGTGACGCGCGCCTTCGTCGGTGTCGGCAAGAGCATCGCCGCCTTCGAGCGCACGTTTCAGGTGAAGCCAACTCGCTTCGATGCTTATGTCACCGGCGACACGACCGTCATGAGCGACGACGAGAAGCATGCTCTCCACGAGTTTTTCGAGAATGGATGCGCGCAGTGCCACCACGGCCCCCGCCTCACGGATGACGCGTTTCATGCGCTGCGCTTTCCGACGGGACGCGCAGATGGCCTCGGAGATGTCGGAAGGGCAGGCGGAGTGCTCGATCTCCTCGCGAGCGAGTTTCGACGCAGCGGAAGGTTCAGCGACGCTCCTTCGGCAGCGGGAGGAGTCGACGACATGTTCCTCAGAGACTCGGCGAAGGCGATGGAGGGCCGATTCAAGACGCCATCGCTTCGCGGCCTCGCGAAAACGGGACCTTTCGGACATGGCGGGTCGATTCCCACCGTGGAAGAGCTCGCGCGACTCTACGGAGAGCGCGGGCTACCGGACGAAGACCGTCGCGCCGTTGGTGTGACGGAGCCTTGGGTGTCGCGCTTTTCGGCCGACCACCAGGCGCGCATCCCCGTGCTCCTTTCGGTGCTTCGCGAAGACATCGCCGGCTCGCCGTGAAGCAAATGCCCATCCCTTGAGGTAAAGTAGCGTGCGCCCATGAGTTCCAAAAGAGTCGCGCTCGTCGCCGGGGCCAGCTTTGGTATCGGGCGAGCGATCGCCGAGCGCCTCGCAAGTGATGGCCATCGCGTGCTCGCGTTGGCGCGTAGCCAAGACAAGCTTGCGGAGCTCGAAGAGAAGGCAACGAGCGCGGGGCACGTCGTCCACGGAATCTGCGCCGATGTCGCCGATCTCGAAGCCACGCTCGCGGCAGTCGAAGCCGCCGCACGAGACTTCGGTGAGCCTTCGATTTTCGTCCATGCGATCTCCTCTCGCTATCGGCACGCGCGCCTACAATCGGTGAACGCCGAAGACATGCGTCGCGAGATCGACGTGGGGCTCACCTCCGCGGCCGCACTATCGAGCGCGCTGCTCCGCGGAATGGCTCGCGAGCGCTTCGGTCGAATCGTCTTTCTCGGAAGTAGCGCAGCGGCGGTCGGACTCGCGGGGTCTTCTGTGTATTGTGCAATCAAAGCAGGGCTCGAGGGGCTCGCGCGGGGGATCGCCGTCGACTACGCAGATCGCGGCATCACCGCCAATACGATCGCTCTCGGAATGGTGAAGACAGAGCGCTTGGACGAACGGCGTCACAGTGCAGGCGGGAGTGAAGACGACCTTCTTTCACGTGTGCCTCAACGGCGCCTCATCTCAGTCGACGAGGTTGCCGCGGTCACGAGCTTTCTCGTGAGTGATGTGGCGCAGTCCCTCACGGGCACGGTGATTCAAGCCGATGCGGGACTCCATCTCGTCGGCGCGCGCATAGAGTGATCGCGAGCGCGGCGATCAGGAAGCTTTTTTCAGCTCTTCTACCTGCGAGTAGTGATTCGGTTCGGACAAGTGAAGGGCGCGGGGTGGAGACGGGATGACGGCGTCTTCCTCGTTTCCCCGGATTAGCTTTCTCGTGAAGCGGCTCGCCGCGTAAGCACCGCGACGCATCGCGTGCACGAACCCGGAGGGCATGATCCCTGCGCCGTTGCTGAACGGATCGAAGGCGAGATCGGGGGGATCGATGGGCAGCACGTCCGTGATGGAGATTCGCGCGAGCGGCCGAAACGGGCCCCATGGGCCATTCGCGATTTCGAGCTCGAAGACGAGGTCCCCCGCGCCCGCTTTGCGGATGACGCGCTCTCGGCGCGAGGCGCGGTTGGGGCTGAAGACTTCGTACGTCGCTCCATCGAAGAGCTCGGGATGAATGCGAAAGTAGGCGCGCTCGTGTTCCCACGTTTCGAAAGGGGAAACCGCGAAGTAGTCGTTGGCGAGGTAGTCGTCGACCTTGGTGAAGAAGGGAGCGAAGGGCATCGTCCATGGTCTGCGAATGGTCGCAAAGAGGAGGTCCTGATCACCCTCGATCGCGCGAAGCCCACGACCGAAACGCAGCGCGCATCCGAGCACGTCGTACTTTCCGGGTCCCTCCTTCGAGAGCGCGTCCGACAGACGAACGAGCACGTCCCCTTCGAGCCGTTGCGCGAGAATCTGATCGCCCTTTCTCGCGGCAGGATCCACTCTCACTTCACCCAAGAAGACGTCGCCAACGGGGTGGAACGTGCGCGCTCGTCGAAGTGCGCTGACGAGGCCAAAGAAGGGGCCGATCGCGAGGCCGGTGGCGAGTCCCAAGCCGTACGTAAGATCACCCGTCCACGAGCTCATGCCCTTCCATAAGCACCATCCATGCCGAGTCATGTTCCGAGCACGTCAATCATCGTGAAAGTGAGGCTCTTTGCGCGACGCGAAACCGGATGAGCGCTCGAACGTCCCGTCTCGAGATCGTCTCACCGTGGCAGGGTGCCCCGCGTCTAGCTCGAAAGCGCCTCTCATTCGTTCGAAGATTCTCGGGGAGAGAGCGCTCATGGCCGAGGCATGTCATTTGCTGTGCACACGTTCATGAACGAGATGCTCAACCGGCGCCACTTCTTGAGTGTCGCGATGGCGGCCACGGCCTGCCGCAACGTCAACAACGACAAGACTTCCAAGCCCACGACGACGGTGAGCGCGACGCCCGCAGAAGTCCCCGCTTCAGCCGCGAGCGGCGCGACGTCGAACGGCAACGTCGCCTCCCACAAGGAGATCCCGAAGCGACCCCTCGGAACGACGGGCGTCTCGGTCTCGATGATCGGTCTGGGGGGAGCTCACATCGGAAAGCAAAAAGAAGAAGCCGAGAGCATCGCGATCATTCGCAGTGCGGTCGACCGCGGCATCACGTTCCTCGACAACTGCTGGGACTACAACGACGGCAAGAGCGAAGACCGCATGGGCAAAGCCCTTCGCGACGGCTACCGCGATCGCGTCTTTTTGATGACCAAGCTCGACGGCCGCACGAAAGAGACGGCTGCGGCTCAGCTCGAGCAGTCGCTGAAGCGATTGCAGACGGACCACATCGACCTCGTCCAAATTCACGAGGTCATCCGAATGGGAGACCCCGAGGCCGCCTTCAAGGAGGGAGGATGTATCGAAGCCCTCGTCGCGGCGAAGAAAGCGGGCAAGCTGCGCTTCATCGGATTCACGGGCCACAAGGATCCGGAAATTCACCTAGCGATGCTGAAGATGGCGGACAAGCATGGCTTCCGCTTCGACACGGTCCAGATGCCGCTCAACGTGATGGACGCCCACTACAAAAGCTTCGAGAAGAAGGTGTTGCCCGTTCTCGTAGAAAAGAAGATCGGCGTTCTCGGAATGAAACCGATGGGATCGGGAATCATCCTCGAGAGCAAGAAGGTCGCCGCGCCCGAGTGCCTTCGTTACTCCCTCAGCTTGCCCACGTCGGTCGTCATCACCGGATGCGACAAGATGGAGATCCTCGACCAAGCCATCGAAGTCGCATCGACGTTTCAGCCCATGCGCAAAGAAGAGGTCGCCGCGCTCCTCGAGCGAACGAAGGACGCCGCAAAAGACGGGGCGTTCGAGAAGTTCAAGACGAGTCTCATGTTCGACGGGACGACGAATAATCCGCATTGGCTCACGACCGCGAACCTCTGAGCTGTGGGATCAGGGGCGCTCAATCCGCGTCTCGCGATCCGATGACTTTCGAGAGAATGGACCTATAAAAAGGCGATGAAAGCCCTCGCCTACACGAAAGCGCATCCGCTCTCCGAGTTCTCGATCGCAGAAGTCGAATTGCCCGAGCCGAAGGTCGAACCAAAAGATCTACTCGTGTCGATCAAAGCGATCTCGACCAATCCCGTCGACTTCAAGATCCGGAAGAGTCGCAGTGCGGCAGATGGAGTCCCTGTAGTGCTCGGTTGGGACGCCGCGGGAACCGTCACGAAGGTCGGCACCGATACGAGCGGCTTTGCAGTCGGCGACGAGGTCTATTACTCGGGGGAGCTCCTCCGCGCGGGCGCCTACGCCGAGCTACAAGCGATCGACTCGCGCCTCGTTGCGAAGAAACCGAAGAAGCTCTTCTTTCCCGAAGCCGCCGCACTCCCGCTGACGTCGGTCACGGCGTGGGAAGCGCTCTTCGAGAAGGGGATCACCTACAACGAGGGCACGAGCGTGCTCGTCATTGGCGGTGCGGGCGGCGTCGGATCCATTGCGACGCAGCTTTTACGAAGCGAAACGAAGGCGCGCGTCATCGCGACGGCCTCACGTCCGGAGACGATTCGCTGGTGCGAATTGATGGGCGCAAACGACGTCATCGACCACACGAAGGATCTCGCGGGAGAGCTC
Organism: Myxococcales bacterium; assembly: GCA_023248815.1. GTDB lineage: Bacteria > Myxococcota_A > Polyangia > Polyangiales > Polyangiaceae > JAHFDV01. The sequence continues at coordinate 850 of JAHFDV010000062.1, read as the reverse complement.
AAGCGCATCGATTGCGAGAACGTCGATGTCGTCTTCAGCACGACGCACACGGATCGCTACCTCGAGACGCTCTCCGCCATCCTTCGTCCGTTCGGACACTTCGTCCTCATCGACGATCCGAAGTCTCTCGACATCGTGAGCCTCAAGCGAAAGTCGATCTCGACGCACTGGGAGCTGATGTTCACGAAATCGCTTCATCGATATCGCATGGAGACGCAGGGCGAGATCCTCCAACGAATCGCGACGTTGGTCGACGAGGGCCACTTGAAGACCACCGCCAATCTCGTGCTCCAAGGACTCACCCCCGAGAATATCCGCCGCGCACATACCCTCGGCGAAGAGGGAAAGGCGATCGGTAAAATCGTGATCGAGGTGTGAACTAAGGGCCGAGTACCGAACGCGCGATGACGAGGCGCTGCACTTCGCTCGTGCCTTCGTAGATCGTCGTGGCGCGAACGTCGCGCAAGAACCGTTCGACCGGAAACTCGCGAATGTAGCCGTAGCCGCCGTGAATCTGAATTGCGTGATTGCAAACGCGAACGCCCATTTCGGTCGAGAAAAGCTTCGCCATCGAAGCTTCGCGCGAGAACGTTCTATTGGCCTCTTTCAGCGATGCGGCGCGCATGACGAGCAGGCTGGCAGCTTCGATCTCGGTGCGCATGTCTGCGAGCTTCCACTTGATGGCCTGGAAGTCGGCAATGGGCTTCGCGAACTGCTTGCGATCCTTCGAGTACGCGACCGAAGAGGCGAGGGCCGCGCGCGCGACGCCGAGGGCTTGTGATGCGATTCCGATGCGCCCACCGTCGAGCGCCATCATCGCGATCTTGAAGCCTCCGTTGAGCTCGCCGAG
>JAHFDV010000061.1 GCA_023248815.1 Myxococcales bacterium | reverse complement strand
ATCGCAAGCTCGGCGAATATCTCGGGCACACGCCGCTCGCTCGAGGACTCTCGGCTGCCGTCGTCGGACGACATCTCGCACGCGGTGATGCGGGTGCGGCCGCTGCGCCCTTTTATCTCGAGGCCGCCAACGCCGCGCGAAACTCCAATCAAGTAGGGCTCGCGGTGCGCCACTACGCACGTGCCATTGCGTGCTTGCCGTCGGGCGATCCGCGCTTGGTCGATGCGCACGATTCGCTCGAAGGCATCTATCGGCTCCTCGGGCGAAGGCGCGAGCGTTTGCGACATCTCGATGCGCTGCGACGCATTGCGCACAAGTCTCGGACGGGGCGCAGTATCACCCTTGCCCTTCTTCGTTCTGCGCGTTTCGACATGGACGAAGGACGCCTCACGCGCGGTCTCGAGGTCGCGAGATCAGCGGCGGACGCCGCACGCGCGGCGAAATCGCCGGCGTTCGAAGTCGAGGCGGAAGCGCTGATCAGCGAATTCTTGCGTGAGCTCGGGCAAGTGCAAGAGGCGCTCGCGGCGTGCGACCGAGCCCTCCTCGCGAGCGATCCGACGACGCATCCGGGAATTCAGCCGCGCGTGCGTGCCGAGGTGCTGCGTTCGCGAGGCGTCCTCCTTCGGCGCGTCGGCCGCGTGCGCGAAGCCGTGAGCATGTATGCCGAAGCGATCGCCGTCTTCCGTGCCACCGACGCCCGACGTCAAGAAGCGCGGACGAAACATGGCCTCGCCTTCGCGATGTTCTGTGAAGGCCGCTACGAAGACGCGATCGCTCTCGCGCTCGAATCGATCCAGATCGATCTCGCGATCGGTGGACGCTTTCAACTCGCCAACACGCTCACGAACGTTGGTCATGCGTACTCGCGTGTGGGCGACTTCGAGCGCGCAAAAGCGTATCTCGAGCGCGCACGCGTCATTCATGATCGCTACGGAGAGCAAGATGGGCGTGCCGACACGTTGACCGTGAACGCGGAGGTGCTCGCAGAGATCGGCGAGATCGAACAAGCGGACTCCCTCTTGAAGGACGCGGAAGCGCTCAACGCAACGACCGCGAACGGCTACGACACCGTCCACGCGAGCATCATTCGCGCGATCTTGCATCTGAAGCAGAATGAATTCGCGGAAGCGGCAAAGGTCGCCGCGAACGCAAAACGTGGCGCCGAGGAGCAAGCGCTCGTGAGCTTCCACATGTATGGGCAGGCGATCGAAGCTGCGGCGCGCGTCGAGATGGGCGACACGCACGGCGCGACGCTGCTCGCAACCGCCGCACTCGGTGTAGAGCATCTTCAAGGCTGCGAATACGGGCTCGAAGTTCGAAGCCTCGCGGCGAGCGTGCTCTTGAAGACCGGCTCGCCCCAAGGCGAGAAGGCACGCGCCATCGCCGAAGCCCACGCCAAGACGCTCTACGCCGACATCAAACATCCGCGCTTTCGCAGTCTGTTTCGCCGCCGCCCGATCGTTGCGAGCCTTCTCGGAGATCCCGCCGCCGACAGCAGCACCCTTCGCCCCTCGCAATCGCCTGTAGCGCAGGTCCCGTAACCTTCGCGCGAGGCTGCTCCCGGGAGAACAACGATGCTACAAAGCGCGAACCGCGATGCTCACGACCCTCGTTCTACTCGCCGATAGCCCACCCCTCTTTCGCACGCGCGAGGACGGCAAATCGTGGCTCGCGGATCTCCGCGAAACCTTCACACGCGCCGCTTACCTGGGAGCATCGAATGGCGATCGCCCAGAGTTCTACGAAATCTTCGAAGCCGCGATGAGCCGCGTCGGCGAGATGGAGTGCCGCCACATCCGCGCCGATGCAACGGCCGAGGATCTCGAATTCATGAAGTCTGCCGATCTGGTTCTCCTCGCAGGAGGAGACGTCGAGCTCGGACTCGAAGCGTTTGCAAAGAGCGGCCTCGACAAAGCGATCGAAGAAGCCTTTGCGCGCAAAGCGTTGCTCATCGGCGTTTCGGCCGGGGCCGTGCAACTCGGAGTCGTCACGGATCTCGAAGAAGATGCGGATCCGGGCAGCGTTCCGGATCTCACGAGCGCGGCGTTCGGCGGTGATCGGCTCGAGGGGGAGAAGGCGGACGAGAAGGGGAACAATCGCGCGAGCTCCACACGCGTGCGAAGTGCGCCTCCAGCGGCGAAGAATGAAGACGAGAGCGACGAAGATGTCGGTGCGAAAGCGGCGACGAAAAGCGGCGCTACGAAAAACGGCGCGATGAAAGAGGACGCTGCGGATGCATCGAGCACGAACCTCGCCGTCATCGATCGAGGCATCATCGAAGAGAGCGGAACCATCGACGTGACGGCACTCAGCGCGGAGAACGGGCGGAGCGCGGAAAGCGAGCCGCTGTTTCCGGGAGCGCCCGATCTACCCGGTGAGGGGGCGCACGAAGATCCGAAGAAGAACTCGCGGGGCTTTCGATTCGTGCCCTTTCAGATCGACGTGCACCGAGAGCCCAGCTGGACCGTACTGCGCCAGCGCGTAGCCGCGCGGGGGTTGGGAGCGCGGGGAATCGGGATTCCGACGGGGGGAGTAGCGTTGGTGCACCGGGATGGCTCGCTGGAGCCGAGGGGGAGCACGCTGACGGAGCTGGTGCGGTCGAGTATGGGGGTGGTGGAGAGTGTTTTGTTGGGGGAGTAGGAACAAAAAAAGAAAGGGGTGCAGGAAACCTGCACCCCTTCCAACCGGGTCTTCGTCTATCCGAGTTGTTCCGCTTAGAGCTTGCCGTCGAGCGCTTTGCAGATGCGATCAAGTGCGCCGTCGTAGTCATTCCACGAGTCCCACCGACCACTTTGGAACAAGATGTCGCCCTCTTCATTCTCTTGAAGAACGCCCACGTCGATCCAAACGGGCTTGCCTTTCTTCGAGAGCGTGTAGTCGTAGCTACCCGACCAGGTGCGGTAGAAGGTCGAGAAGTCGCCGTGCGTCGGGTGGACGCGCTCTACGTAAAAGTGCGAGAGGTTGTTGAGCTTCGGCTTGGCGCCGCTCGCATTCAACGTGATATCGAACTTCGAGTTGTCCGAAATCGTTGCTCGGTACCAGGCCTTGTTGTTCTTGTCGTATTGGCGAGCGAAGAACTCCGTGCGCTTTTCGCTCGTGTAGATCGAGCGGCCATCAGGACACACATCGAACTCTTCGTTTGAATATTCGACGTCCTGCGATCCCCAGCAAAGCGGACCGTCTTTGGTCTGAGCGCAACCGGCGTACGGGAGCGGACTGGGAACGTCGAGCGAAGGAATGAGCTTGCTGCGGTCGACTTTGCCGTCGTCGCCACGAAGGGCAAGGAGCTTCGCCTTGAGAATGATATCGAGGCGACCGGACTCTCCGACGAGGTGAGACGAGGAGAGAGCACTCGTGGCGCTGGAAACGCTATCTGCCGCATCGCCTTCAGAGACATCCCCTTCTCCCGGATCCGCGGCGCATCCTTGCGCGCAAACTCCTGCGAGGAGAATGGTCACTGCTGCTTTTGCTACGACATTGGACTGGCGCATTAGAAAACCTCCGACGAACCGCTGACGAATTGTAACGGTCGCTGGAAGACCTTATTGCAGCTTCGATGCCACGCGTTGAGTCGCGCTAACTCTGCGAATTCATCGTTTTGCACACACTCGCACAGTCGTGCCCCACGCCACGAGTGGCGGCCTTGTCGACCGAAGTGTTGTGAGGGGAGCCACTCCTACTCTTCACGTCGTCGGCGATACAGTGCGTTTCAATGGTCAATTCGACCACTTAGCCGTTCGTTGACATTGCGGATCCTTCGCGCAATTCTCGGAAGCACATGGACCAATTCTGGGAGACCTTTGTCGAGAAATATTGGGACAAGGTGCCGGGCGTGTTCGAAGATGTCTCCGCAATCGATCTCTCGGAGGACGACATCTTCGAAGGTTTCCGGCGCTGCTTCGCAAAGATTGTGAAATCGGAGAGCGTCGCGGGTCTTGCGAGTTTATATATCGAGCGAAGCACGGCGCTGCAGCCCGATTTCACGAGCTTCATCCCTCCCGATTCTTGCAACCTCCGCGAGTACATCGCCCTCGTGACCGAACGCCTCAACGGGCGCCGCTTCGGAATCAACATCCACCAGTTTCACCGGCATCAGCCGAAGGCTTGGGGCCCGATGCTCGAGTTCGTCCGCCCGCTCTTCGGACGAATCGGAATCCCAAGTGACCGCGTCGAGTCTGCCGTGTTCTTTGGCAACTACCGGACCACTCCTTTCGGCATTCACCGCGATATCGGGAACTCCGTGTTCACTTTTCCGGTTTTGGGAAAAAAGCGGTTTCTCGCGTGGCCCCCAGGTCACTTCGAGCAGAATCCGCTGTCTATCTACTTCCATCCGCAGCCATCGGATCACGCTGAGGGAAGTCTCGTTCTCGACGGTGCGAAAGGTAACATGATCTTCTGGCCACGAAATTGGATGCATGTAGCCCACGACGATGTCGACGCGCCGCACGCAGCCTTCAGTGTAGGGACCTGGTCTGAGGCCACGAGCAACAACAGACTCCTCGAGCTTGCACGTCACTCGATTGAAAAAATGGGGAATGACACTCGTCTGCCCGCAGGTGTTGCAATGGACGGACGGGTTCCTGATGAACTTCTCGGCGCAATCGCCGCCTTCGAGAAGAGGGTCCAAGATGGTACGTTCCGAGCGGAAGCGCTCGAAAGCTGGAAGGCCCGCATCGACAATCTAGGCTTCACCGTATTGCCGGCTGAAGTCGCTGAATGATCGGCGGAGACGAGACGCCCATCCGGGCGGCCACGAAGTTCGCTTTTGGAATGTGATTCTCTCATCGCCCATGCGGAATCTCATCGCTAGCCCGCTTCAGCAGCTTCGTAAGTGGTGGCTCATTGCGACAGTCGTTATCGTCGGACTACTGTCCTATTGGGCGCACCACCTCGACAGATTTAGCGAGAAGTCGTCGTCGTTAGAGGAGACCACGGCTCGCTTCGAACGCCTCTTTGCGAACACAGGTCCCCGCACGCCAGGAAGTCACTCCCATGAGCTTGTGCGCCATCGCCTCGTGGACGAACTTCAGTCGTTGGGGCTCGAAGTTACGGTGCAAGAGGACCGATCCTGCACCTTCCGTTCTTGCAGTCGACTCGCTAACGTCGTCGCGGAACTAAAAGGGACCACGGCGGGACGCAAACTCATCCTGTCGGCCCACTACGACACCGTGCCCGCTTCGGATGGCTTTGCAGACGATGGCGCAGCCGTTGTGGCGCTCCTCGGTGCAGCAGCGAACCTGTCACACGAGCGTCGGCCAGCTCGTTCGATTGTCTTCTTGTTTTCGGACGGTGAAGAAAGCGGCCTGACTGGAGCGCGACTCTTTGCAGAGAATAGCCGTCTCGCGGCGAACATTGGGCTGATTGTCAATTTTGAGGCGGCGGGCTCGACCGGCCCGAGCTTCCTTTTTGAAAGTAGCGCGGACAGCGGCGCGCTCGTAGCTGCCGTTGATCGAGCAACTCCGCGCCCGGTCGTTGCGAGCTCATTTTTTACAAGCATCTACCGACTCTCGCGTAGCTCGACCGATCTTTCGGTCTTCATACCGGACGGGTATTCTGCACTCAATTTTGCGTTTACAGAAACGCCGACCGTTTATCACACGCAGCTCGATGACCGAAGTCACCTTGACCTCGAGAGCGTTCGCCATCACGAAAGCATTGCACTCGGTCTCGCGCGCGACTGGTCAACACGCGAAATTTCGAGTGGTTCGCCACCCGCGGTCTTTTTCGACGTGTTCGGCGTCTTCATCGCTCAGTGGCCAGCAAAGTTTGCGATCGCGTTCGCTTCTCTCGTCTTCGCTGCGAACATCATCACCAGCTGGATACGTCGGTCGAGAGTGCGCAACGGGCGAAAGGTTCTCTACTTTCTCGCCGCGACGGGAGCGCTTGCGATGAGCATAGCGGTATCGATCGGTCTGCACTTCGTCATTGTGAACACGCTCTCGCCGCGTGATGAATTCCCATGGTGGACGACAGCTGCAGTGGTGGGCGCGATAGCTATCAGCGCCGCGTGCACGTCTCTCACTCTATCCGCATTGGGCCGAAAAACGAGTCCCACGGCCGCCTCAGACTTCTCGCAAATTCTTCTGGGTGCAATCGGAGTTGGGCTCGCCGTCGCCGATCCTGGTCTCCACTACCTCGCGACTGTGCCGGCCTTGTTCTGCGCGCTCCACGCGATCGCGGAACACGTTTTCGTCCGGCAGCCTATTCACGCGCTGTTTTTTACCGCGAAGGTGGCGGTCGGCCCCGCTCTCTACGTTCCAATCCTCTGTATGGTCGCGAGCGGTCTCGGCGCTCACGGCTTCTGGATAATCTCGGTATTGGCGGGGCTGGCGACTCTCGGAACATGGTCTTGCAGCCCCTTGTCTCCTTTGAAGACGGCGACGACGGCGACGGCAATTCTTCTCGGCGCGCTGATCGCAGTGTCGCTCTCTCACCCAGAATCTGTGATGCGTGCAAATTCTGTCCTCGTGGTCGACCGCGACGCGAGAACTACGGTGGCCGGACTTGACTCACGCGATCTTGCCGACTCCGAATTGCTTCCCGATTATCCAGACCGGCCTACCGTTCCTTACGACGAGGAGTTCTTTTGGACGACAACGCGCTACTTCGTTCGATCCGTTCCGTATGTCGAGAAACCTGGACCCCAGTGGGACATCACGGAGCGCACGGTTCTCGACGACGGATCCATTAGATTTTCAGGGTTCGCTCGCGCCTCCTCCGAAGCCGTGTCGTTGGGGATCGCGACTTCCAATCCACACCGAGTACGCGAGTTGAAGAACGGCACCTACGAGGCTCCCCTTTTCCCTTGGGAGGGGTGGGTAATGACAGACGTCATCGGCCCAAAACTCGAAGGTGAGGCCTTCTCGATCACGATCGAGAAGGGCGAGCCGTTGGACCTGCACGTGTTCGAGGTACGTTCAGCAGCAGTTCCTCAGGTCGACAATCCCTATGTACGTTTTTTGCGCGGCGATCGCGAAATCGTCGTTACGCATCGCGTTCTAGAATGATGGGAAGAGAAAATGGGCACGCCGGTTCTGCTAAGCTTTCAATGCGAAACTACCAATCGTCGCGCGATGACAGAACCAGGTCCGCGAGCGCTTCGTTTGGATGACATCGATGCTGAAGGGTGGATGCGTGAGTGAACCACCAGCCTTGCTATCTGGCACCACAGTGGAAGAACATTCGATCGCTCAAACATCGTCGGCGGAGCGCAGACAACCGCCATCTCGCATCTGCCGTGTCGCCTACCACGGCTTCATGCCCCTCTACCTAGTGTGCGCAGCGACGGCGATCTTCAACGCGCCTCCCGATGAGATTGCGTGGGTGAGCCTTCTCTACACGGTCGTCTTGTTCTTGGCGGAGCGCTTGATTCCAGCCAACAAGGAATGGAACTACCCGCTCAACTTCAAAGAAGGGGGCAGAGAATTTCTTGCGGATGTATTCTACATTCTTCTTTCAGGACAGCTCGGCACACGCATTGTACAGATCGTCGCTAGCTACGCAGCTTTTCGCGCGCGCGACGCGTGGTCGTTCAACTTCTGGCCCATGACGTGGCCATTCTGGGCGCAGCTAGTTCTGGCCGCGCTCATCTACGACTTCGTGCCTTACTTCCAACATCGCGCGGCGCATCGCTGGGAGATTATCTGGCGCTTCCACGCGACGCACCACTATCCCGAGCGGATGAATGTCCTCAAAGGAAGCCGCAATCATCCTCTCGACTTCTTCTTCTTGAATGTCGGTGGCATCGCCGTTCTCTTCTTTCTGGGCGTCCCTAGCGAAGTGTTCCTACCAATGACGTTGACGCTCGACTTGCTCAACACAATCGCGCATTCGAACATCAACGTAAGCGATCGATTCATCGGCTGGTTTTTTGTCACGCCTCATCTGCATCATATTCATCACTCAGCCACTCTCGAAGAGAGCAAGTCGAACTTCGGTTGTCGCCTCATCGTATGGGATCGCGTCTTCGGTACCTTCCGCCCGCGGTTCAAGGAGGAGAGCGCGCCCCTTCTCGGCGTCTCCCCGCGCAGGCCGCGTTCGATCTACCAACAGCTCGTGGCCCCATTGTATCGCCGACGCTACGACGAACCGTGAGGCGAACCTCTGAGGCAGTCGCGCTTCTCAGTCCTCCTCGGCTTGAGCATTCTCGGGAGTCTCGGCGTAGCCGACGATGAGGTAGTCGTAGGAGATCGGCGGCTTGTAGCCCACTGAGCCAAAGAGAATCTTGGCTCGCGTCGCCATGCTTCGGTTCATTCGCAGCTCGTAGACAATTTGTTGGAACCCGCCGAATGCGATCAGGAACGGGTTCAATCGAACTTCTGGACTGTTGCTCAGTCCAACGACGGGTGGAGTTTCGGTGGGTGGGCGATACGTTCCGAACAGGCGGTCCCAGATCATGAAGGGACCATACGCGTCGAGGTTGACCATCTGCTCGTCCGGCTTCGAGCTGTGATGCATGTAGTGATACACGCCCGTGCTGAAGAAGTGCGTCGTTCCTCTGAGAATGCGACTCCGATAGACCATCGCGTACGTCGCGCTGTTGTGCGACAACACGTCGCTTGCTCCATGCAACGTGAAGTAGACGAGACTGACCGTCGCCGTCATGGGCGAGGGGAACAAGCCCGAGAGGGACGCGATGACGAGCGTCTGGGGCAAAGCCGCGAAGAGGAATCCGAAAATTGCCACTGGTCCGACGTTAACCGGATGAAGAACGGTGGGAACGTGATGGGCGCGATGCGCCAAGAGCCAAAAGAGCCGCGACGTGTGAAACAAGCGATGCATTAGGTAATAGCTGAGGCCCAGCACGCCCACGGTCATGAGGACCGAGAACGGAAACGGGATCTCGTATAGCCGAGGCATCGCGTGGTCGATGCGGCTTCCCGCTCCGCCCACTGCGCCGTTGAAGAAGCCTTCCCCCTGCTCATAGCGACTTTGGTCGGAGGCAAAAATGAAGCGCAGAATGGTCCCGGCAAAAAGAAAGACCACGGCGGTCATCAAGAAGTCGACGTAGTGCGTCAGGTAGTTCGCCCAATACATGCCATGCCAGCTCTCGCGTCCAGGACGTTTGGCGAGGACAAAGAATGCGTGGAGCGACACGCCGATCATCAACGACGCGAAGAACGCCACGCCGAGATAGGCGAGAATGTGAAGCTGTCCTTCATTGAAGGAGTGGCCAAAGAGCTCAACCTCTCCGCGCGCGGCTCCGAGCAAGAGATTTGCCGGACCATCGAGCGGTCCCGCGATCGCGACGAGGATGCCCGAGAGCAGGCACGGCACCACGCCGATAGCCATCCAATAGCGAGCGTTTGCTCCCTCCCCCACGCCACGAAAGTCGTAGTTCCAAACGTTGCTGAGGTACCTAAAGGGCTTCAAATCGGTTTCCCTCGCGGCATAAAGAGTAGCGGGATCGAACGGGTCCGTCGACCCGGCGGCGTTACGCCTCGGAAATGTCGGTGCCGTACGCGTCCGCCTTGTATCGCAAAATGAGATAGTCGCGCGTAACCGGCGGCTTGTAGGAAACACCGCCGAAGAGAATCTTCAAGCGCGTGGTGACACTCGAGTTCTTCCGAAGCTCGTAGATAATTTGCGCTGCTCCGCCGAAGATCATCGCGAACGGGCTCAATAGTATCTCTGGGTTCCCCGTGAGACCGACGTCGGGCCGCTTCGCTGTTGGTGCGCTATACGTGCCGAAGAGTCGATCCCAGAGCATGAACGGAGCCAAAGTGCTCATGTTCACCATCTCGTTCCCCTTAGCGGAGCTGTGATGCATGTAGTGGTAAGGGCCATTGCCGAAATAGTGGCAAACGTGACGCAGGACCGGAGTCCGAAGAACGCCATCGTAGGAGACGGTAGCGTGGTTGAGTTTGTCGGTCACCGTGCCGATCGCGTAGACGACGATCGAGGCTCCAAGGAGCGGGGTTCCGTGGATGAGCTTCGAGACTATGGTGGTGAGAAGGATCGTGGGAATCGCATCAAAGATCTGCGGAAGAATCGCGAAAGGCCCGTGCCCCACCGGATGAAGGATTTCGGCGGTGTGATGGCAGCGATGGGTGACGAGCCACAAGAAGCGGGAGCGATGGAATGCACAATGCACTAAATAGCCGGGGAGGCTTGCCATCGCAGCACCAACAACGAGCGCAAGCGGCGCCGGGATCGTGGCGAGCGTCGGAACATGGTCGTTGATCCAAAGAGCCAATGGATAGATGGCTCGCACAACGACGATGTTTCTTTCGTCGAAGGAACCACCAACGGAGAGAAGCACGAGTCCGATCACCGCGAAGAACAAGAGGCCAGCAGCTAGCGCGATGAGATTCGCAAAGAAGTGCGACCAGAAGATGGCAGTGAAACGTTGGCGGTCGAATTGCTTCAGCGAAGCGTGGTAGCTCCAGAACGAATACGTCGCCAGGATCGAGAAGACGCTGAAGACGCCCACTAGAGCGGCGTCCCTTCGAAGACCTTCCGCGTCCCTCAGCCACTCTGAGATCGCAACGAAAAACTCCGTGCCCGCGACCTGGGTCAAATCGTAAAATGCGAAAACGAGGCACGCGAAGATCGCCGCGAAGCCGAAGACGCGCATGCTCCGAGCACCGAGCGCGGAAAAGTCGTAGTGCCAAACGCGCCGACTCAATCCCCCCTGCACGGCGGAGATCGTATCGAGCGCGATCGCGACTGTCACCTGTAGCAATTCACCTACCTGAACGGCAAAGGGCGGCGGTGGAGCAGCCTAAAAGTGGTGCGTACCGAAACGTCGAGCGCGCAAAAAAAAAGAGCCAACCGAGGTTGGCTCTTTCTCTCTCTTACGAGAACGGTCTCAGTTCGGGTAGCAGAGCAGGCCGCCGTCGGTCTCGCGCCAGCTGCAGGTGCCAGGCACCACGGTGCCGATCTTCGGGCCGTAGGCGCAGCCGAGGACCTTGTTCGCGAGCGTGTTGATCGTCGCGTCGAACTTAGGATCGCACTTGGTCTTCTGGCAATCATTGCCATCCGTCGCGCCGATACATTCGTCGAACGTGCAATCGAGACGCTGCGTACAGGTGTTGTTCGCACCGCCGTCGAGCGGGTAAGCCGTGCCCGGTGGCTGATTCGGCACTTGCGAACACTGGTTCATGAGATCGCAGCAGTTCACCGCGACGCAGTTGTTGCAAACGGGGCCGCCCCAGTTGAACGCTTGGTCGTCGAAGCCGACGATCGGGCAGACGGCCGCGTCGTTCGTCGATGGGCTCACGTAAGCGTCCGCGACTACGGGGCCGGTGTCTGGGAGCGCCGTGTCGGGAAGGTCATTCGTGTCGGGCAAGTCGCTCGCGTCAGCGTCTCCGCCGCCGTCGATTGCAGTCACCGGGGGTTTTGGATCCTCATCCGAACACGCAACCATAAGCGCAGCACTCGACGTAGCGAGAAGAGAGAGACTCAAAAAAATGCGAAGTTTGTTATTCATACGATCCCTTTCCTAAGCGCAGTGCACTGCGCGTTTAATACTTTCAAAGACTATGCGGCTACACTGAAATTGCAAGTTTCGCGTGAGGACGTTAGCGCGAGCGCCCGAAAAATCGGCTTCCTTCTTCGAGTACTTGGCACGCAGCCGCACGAAACTGCGCCTTCGTGAAGTACCCACGCGGGATGGGAGACGTGAGTGTTTGTGGGGGATAGCGCCAAAAGTTAGCGGCTACGGCGAAGCCCTCGGAACTCACGAAGTGCCACCACCAAACGGGCATGTAGATCATCTCACCCGCGACGACTTCGGCCTCGTAATACGGCTGCGTTCGCATCCCCGGAGAGGCTTCTAGGTCTGGCTTTTCGAGATTGACGCTGCTGTGAAGAGCCGAGAGGAACGTGCCGTAGCGCTCACGCGTTCGCAACGCGACGGGGTGCGGGTAGACGTTCGCATTCGGATCAAACAGAACGAAGCGTTTGATGCCGCTCGCCATTGCGATGAGATTGTCACGTGCATCGGTATGCGTATTGCTAACGGTCCGACCGTTTCCGAGCAGTAGGTAGACCCCACCCGTCGCGGCAAAAAACGGAGGAATGTCGATGTCCGAGAGAAGGCGATGAAATGGGGCGCCAGGACGCATGCCTTCCAACTGAATGGCCGGCAGCGACATGAGCAGCGACGGCTTCTCGCTCGCAAACATCGCATCGAGAAACTCGTTCACCGGCAGATTCAGCCACTCCGAGGGAGTATATTGGATCGCCCCTCTATTCGCGCGCGCTCCCTGCACGACCTTCTCTCCAAAGTTCGTGCGGAAGTAGTTTGGGTCAGGCCACTTCGTGAGCGCGGGCCACGACTGCATCCCGCCCGTTACGATGAGAGGCTTTTCACCGAAAGACCCCTCGCGCAGGTCTCCGATCGAAACGCGTTGAATTGGATTTGCGTTTCCGCGCGGTAATCCGTGCCAGTGCTCTGCACCGTTCATCCGAGATTCCTTATGGGCAGGAGTACGATCCTTCGAAAGCGGCTGGAGGCTTGGGGACCCACGTGAGACCCGATTCCTTCAGCACTGGGACCCCGCTACCCACCGTGCAGGGAGGGTGCGTCGTGCTCGTGCACGTGCCGGCGCAAAGAATCGGCTGACGCGTCGTGTTGCCGTCAATTTCACCCGTATTGGGGTTGAAGTCGAGCGTTCCACTCGTGCCCTGAAGGTCGATACTCGCTCCGGAGGAGAGCGCCGTAAAGATTTCCTGCACGCGCTCGTCTTGCGATCCTGGACCGACTTCGAACGGCTTAGGAATACCGGAAGGAAGAAGGAGCTTCGCGCCTTCTTTGACATCGCGACCCGTGAGGCGCGGGCTCTTCTTGGCCACCATCGCTGCGTAGTGCGCGTACGCGAGAAAGTACGCTGCGTCGTAAGCGTAGTGCGTGTCCTGCGAGTAGAAGCCTGGCGTAAAGCCGAACTTCGGATCGAAGTTTGCGAGGAAATCCTCGAACTGCGGGTGGCGGAACGGATCTGACCAGACACCCCGAAGGCGCTCCTTCATGTTCGGGTACGGAAGGTTGGCAAGCGCGAGGCTCGGACCGGCGATACCGATCGGGTCGGCCGCCACAACACCCGCGAATACCCAGAACGGGCGATATTTTGTCTCTGTCCACGCCTTCTCGACGCGACTCACGACGCCGGTGCCGGAGAGCAGTTCAGTTCCGCCGAGATACACGATGATATGTGGCTTGGAGACGAGGAGCGCGTTCACCATCGCGGTCGCATCGTGCCCATCGACTCCCTGCGTGAACGAAAGGTCTTCGTAGAGACCGGCGGAAGCTGTCGAGCTCGGTCCCCCCGTCGCATCTTGGTTGAAGCTCAACTGTGGACGAAACGTATTCGCCATCGAGTCGCCGTAGTTACCGGTCTGGGCGATGAGGGTGAGTTTGATCAGACTATCGGCAGGAATTCCGCCCGGCGAAGGGTAGAACGCTCGCACTTCGGTTTCCAGCTTGGGCATGTAGCGATTGAGGGCAATCGCCTCGTAGGTCGAAGGTGGTGAAACGCGCCAGAAGAGTCCTTGATCGTCCTGCGACGTGAACGTGGAGCTCACGACACGCGTTGCCAACGTGAAAATGTTCGCGGCGACTGCAAGCGGAACGATCTGGAGTGAGGCCTCGCTTTGACCGACGCCAATCACGCCCGCGACTCCTGCGCGCGACAAATGATCAATCATCGCCGGTGCTGTGTCGCCCGCGTAAGAGCAGTCGAGCTTTACGATTCGCTGAACGAGTCCTCCGGTAACGGAGGGGATTCCGAAACGATTGATCTCGGAGAAGGCGAGCGAGGAAGACCACAGCGAGTGAAGGTTGTGCGGCTGCGCATCTGGGCGCTCGATGTGCGCCACGATGATCGATTCGTCGTCGACCCAGTTTGGGAACTTGATGTTCGCGGCCGTCGCAAGAACGCAGTTCGATCCCTCGAGAGGAGCGCAGTGCGTCTCCGTCGGGTTCTTCACGCAGACCGCCGGTGCTCCGCCGAGTGCTTTCGAGCAATCGACGTTGTGCACGCACTCGGGGGTTGTATCGGGTCCCGAATCCTTGAGCGCGGACTCTGGCAGTGCGCAGACGCTGTCGATGCAGAGACTGCCGTTGTACAACTTGTTCGTGGCCGCGAGATTCACGCAGTCTTGATTGGTGGTGCAGTTGGACGTTTTCATTTCGCCCAAAAGAAAGGAGCACCCGAGTCCCGTCGTGGAACCGATCAGAGCCAAGTAACCGTAAATTCTCTTCGAAGTCTTCGTCGGCATCGACCGCTCCTTCATCGCGCGTGGGCGCTAAGTATACTCATCCACAGTACGCCTCTGGACTGCAGGTCTCAAGTATCATGAGACCCGCAAGACTCGAGCGACCGCTCTGCGCGCGCCGAGTGGCGCTTGCTTAGTACTGGCCGCGCTCAGGCCGATCCGTCTTCAGAAGTCGAGACGATCTCGACTAGGCGGTTTGAATACAGCTCATGACACTGTCCGCGGCGTAGCCCATCTGGCTTGGATTCGCCCGAGCGATCGCAGCCACTGTCGCAAAGACGTTTTCCAAAAAGATCGGCTGCAGATCAGGTCCCTTCGTCGCGCCCGTCCGCATATTGACGGGCATGCCCCTGAATTGCTCGTCCGTTGCCCCGACACTGACGCCGCCACGTACGCCGCGCCCCGCGAGAAGCCACGTCACTTCGGGCCAATGGTCACGCCCTCCGGCTTTGTTGAACTTGGGATAGCGGCCGATCTCGGAGGCTACGACGACGGTGGTCTGCTCGAACAAAGGGCCAAACTCGTTTCGACCCTCTTTGAGTCGATCGATGAAGACCGCGAGATCGTTCATCAGCGGAGGGAGACGGTCATGATTTCTTCGGTCATTGTCCGAGTGCGTATCGCACCAATCCGGAACGCCCGACAGGAAGTACGTCTTCGAGAGATTGGCGGCCACGCCGTCCGCGATGAGATCCAACATGGGTCCGTAATATGGGGAGCGCATGCGCGAGACGCGATCTACCTTGGCCAAAAACCGATGCGCGACATCGGCCTGGTCCATCTGCGCGATCACTTGAGCCGCCTGCTCATCCGATTGCAGCCGCACCTTGAGCTCCGCTCCCTGCACCTTGGTGAGCTGTTCGAACCACGCGGGTCTCGGGAAGCCGACCCCATCCGGACGAAGAAGGCTCTCGTTGGTAAACGAGTCGAGCTCCAATGCTCCTGGAGTCCCTCCGGTGCTTTCGGCGCGAATGCTCGGGCTGAAGACGACAGCTTCGAGCTCGGGTCCTTGCGGAAGGGCTGCCGCGAGCATGCCGAGAAACGGCGGTGAGTTAGAACCGAAGTGGCGCTTGCCCGCAGTCAGCATGCTTTCACCCTCGCTATGGCTGACCGTGTCGTGTCTCACTCCGTGCACGAAGCAGAGCGAATCGTCGTGCCGAGCAAGCTCGCTGATCAACGGCCCGAAAAAACGCTCTTTTCCAGCGATTCGTTCATCGGCGCGATACGAGACGTCAATGTTACCGGTGGCCTTCGACGCATCGAGCCCGTTGTAGGTGAGCACCGAGTCGACACCGCCATTCAAGTGGATTAACACGACATAGTGCGGAGCTAGCTTCTGGGGAGTGGTGGTACGCGCAGGCTGCGCGACGGGAGCGCGCGCAACCGATCTCTCGTGTCCACCGCAGGCGCCCAACAACGTCGCACCGGAGAACTGCAGCGATCGCTTTAGGAGATCACGTCGAGAGACTTTCATGGTTGGTCCTCCTTCTTGGCGCCCGGACGCGCCGGCCCCTCGAGAGGGTAGCCCGGCAAGAAATTCGTTTCAGGACCCGAAAGAGACGAAGTGCACATCGCCGTGACTGTTTCTGCGGCGCCTATCGTGGCCTCACGAAACACAGTGTAGCTGGCGCGCGTCTCGCTCTCGAACGTGTCCGTTCTCTCCCCTTCAAAGATAAGGTCGCGAAGTCCAAGCGCAACCCGTGACACTTCGCTTTCCGGGAGTTTTTTCTCGTTCAGTGAAACGCCTCGAAAGAATTTCGGGGAGTGACTTGTTGCCTCTTTCGTGACGATTCGCTTGCAAATTTCATAAGCGATGAGGCGCTTGCTCACGATGTCGAGCGGAGCGAACGAATCGCCGCCTCCCGGAGGCAACAAGCCGCGGTCTTCGTCGATCGTGCGCCGTCCACCGAGGCCCGCTCTTCGCTCGCGCACGAGTTGAACGAATTCCGCCTCCGAAAGGTAGGACCGCGCAGTTCGGCGTGCAAACGAAAGCCAAACGTCCGGCGGGTACGCGACCATGGGCTGCGCTGTGGCCCTCTCTTGCTTAGGAAGAAGTTTGCGCACGGCCTCTACGAACGACGAGCGCATCTCGGGATCGAGTGGAAACGGGTTGCCCGGCGTCGAAGGCGGCATTTCTTGACTTGCGACGACCTCTGCGATGCGGTTCCAGGTCTCGAGTCCACTCGCGTCAACCGATGGCGGTGTAGTCAAGTCCAAGCGATGGTTCCGATTGTGACAGCTCGTGCAATTGCTTTGCAAGATGTCGAGAATTTCGTGGTCCGTGACGTTTGGACCGTTAGCCACCAATGGGGGCTTCATAGCTTCCTGCGATGATGCCGGGGGCGGAGAGATCTTCGTTTGCCCGTCCCCTCTCGGGCCACAAGCGGCAAAGAAAGACGCGAAGAGAATGGCCACGCACAGCGATGGGAGGATGCGGCTCACTTGGTTGCCACAGATCGCATCAAGAGTTTACGGAGAAGGTTCTTCGCGTTTTCCTTGTCGGCACGAAAGCTCTCGGCCACCCGTGGAATTTCGTCTTCGTCGAGTGCCACTCCCACCGAGCCAGCAAGGCCAGTCACGGCGCACGTTCTGTACTCAGGCTGCGCCACCATGAGAGACGTCAAACCAGAAAAACCTTCACCGGCACCCCTGAGATCATTCGCGCCCTTCAGATAGAGTTGCCCGACGGCCTTCTTCCCCGTGAGCACGTCGCCGAAGAGTGGGGTCTTCATCCCCAGAAGAAACCCGGCCGCATTGTCCATCGGCGCGTGACATCCGCTGCAACCGGTGGTGGTTCGCATCGGACTCTCGTTGATCTCGAAAAGACGCAAGTCACCATGCTGTTTGCCGACGCCCTCTAGGAGGGAGGCGCTGTCTACGTTGACTCCAACGAGGGTGATGCACGCAGCGTTTTGGAGGAATGCGCGGACGACCGTTCGATACGTCGGAAACGAAACCTGAATGAGAGGTGTCGTGAGAAAGAGACCGCTTCCGGAGTAGACGCCTTTGCGATCAACCCAGCGACCCGGAGCCGAGAGGGGCGCCGAGAGCATCTTGACGATCTTCGTTTCGGTGTTCTTCGAGTAGGGCTCGTTTGCAAGAAGCGACAGCGCGTCCCTGCGACGGTAAAGGAACTGAACATATCCATCTTGCCAGGTCGTGGACGTCGTGAAGACTTCCGAAAACGGTCTTCCGCGGTCGATCACTTCCGCGAATGTGTTTGCGACTTCGGCGGCGTTCGAGCTGTCGAAGTGTGCAATGAGCTCATCCGAGCTTGGCGGGAGGCACGCAAGAAGCAAAGGGCCGCAGCCACAGTTGGGTCGCGGCGATTGCTTCGTCGGCAGCTCACTTCGTCCTCCACAGTAGCCGACGGTGTCGAATGCTTTTTCAGGTCGATAGGAGTTGGGACACACGCGAACGGTAGTCGTCGTGTCCCACCAGGGAATCACCTGCACCGGTTGGCTAGAGGCGCACGAGCTCCGATTTTCGCCCTCGATCGCCGGATGATAGAAAACATCCGCGCCCGTTGGGTCTTTGAATGTCCGCAGTTCGCCCATGAACAGCGCTTGCGAACCGTTTCCCGCGCGTGCGCGTGCTGCGCCAAGACGGTTGAAGAACGAGCGGTCGAACCAAGCATCGACGTAGCTTTTGTAGACGTCCGACCAAGCGCGACTTGCGAGTTGTGGACGAAGCTTTTCGCGCTCAGCGCGATCGAGCGGTCGGCCACGCATCCGCAACGAAAGGTGCTCGATGCTCGTCTCGCTCGAACCGCTTTCCCCGGCGATTGCCAGGCCCGGCTTCGATGGCGACGATAGAAAGGATGCCGCACCAAAGGCGATCGAGAGGCTCAGGGCTAACGCGCGATACACTCATAAGTATCGGGCTAACAATTTCGCGGGTCAAGCTGGCGACAAGAGATAACGCATCTCGCGCGATACGCCGCCCATCATTCACTACCTGTAGTCTCGGCTCCGAGCAGTTGAAGGACTTCCTCTTCACTCATCGCTTCTACTTCTAGGACGGTAGAGGCGATGGCTTCGATAACGTCGTCTCCTCCCACGATTTCGGAGATTTTGACGAGAATTTTTTGAATCGTGTCGGCGGTGAAGAGAGTCCCCGCACCGAGGTCGGCATCGAAATATGAGCGAATACGAGCGACGATCCGGAGCGCGTGAAGTGAGTGTCCACCGAGCTCGAGGAACCCTGTCTTCGTTCCCACTTTTTGGGCGCCCAATACCTCACAGAAAATCTTCGCAAGGAGTCGCTCTCCTGCCGTGACGGGCTCCACGAGGTCGTTGCTCGGCGCAATCTCGACAGTGAGCCGAGGAAGGCGAAGGCGGTCCACCTTTCCGCTAGCCGTGAGCGGAATCGCCTCGAGCGGCGCCCATTGGTTCGGTTGGAGATGCCGAGGCGTGCTCGCAAGCACTCTTATTTGAACTTCTTCGATGGT
>JAHFDV010000313.1 GCA_023248815.1 Myxococcales bacterium | reverse complement strand
GCTCCCGGCACTGACCGCTACATCGACGCCGAAGCGAAGGTCGCGCGCGTCGTTCACGGTCGCCGCCCGGGTGATATCGGGCGTGCGATCGGCCTCGAGTTCAGGAAGATCGAACGTCTTGCCACGCGCTACGTCTACGAAGGCCTGAAGCGCATCGCACCGCGCGCACCGGGACGACGAATTCGCTACGACTACGCGGGCTCGGTTCGAGCGATCGCTTGCGGCGAGCTCTAGGACTTCTCCAGCGCGCGTTTCGCGAAAAAATAGAAGCCCCGCGTCCGTAAGGAAGCGGGGCTTTTCTACGTCGTCCAACCCTCTCCGGGCTCGAATGCAGTCGCTTCTTTCACGAGCCAGCCGGAGTTCGTGAGGAGCTGCGCGAGGCGCGCGGTAGCGGCATCGCGCGGAGCATCGCCTCCGACGACGCGAACGTCGAGCTTCTCTTCGGTTCCTCGCAGCGTCTGAATGCGCAACCCGAAGAGCGCGTAAGGGTCTCCCGCATCTTCCTGCAGCGCCAATTCTTCGGTGAAGTCACCCTCCAGCGTCGAAGGCGGGCTTCGGTCAGGGCGGCTGAGGGTCGCGCGGTAGAGCCACGGCCCTTTACGATGTGCGGTGTGGATGGTGATCTGCGGCGCACCTCCAAGGAGCGAAAGAAAGCCGTTCGGCGCCTGTGAGGACTTGCTCTCTCGGAAAATTTCCACGAGCGGCATGTCGAGCTCGACGACGCGCGAAATCGTCTCGGTGATGCTGCGAAGGGCGTCGCCCTTCGCACGTGTGGCCGAAAGAAAGCGAACGCCGAGTTCACGCGGGAGCGGCCCCAGCGGAAGCATTCGCGCTTGGTCGAGCAAAAGGCCCGTCTTCGCGTGCGTCTTCGGATCGCTGGCAACGACGACCGCGGGAAGATACCGAGTGCCGCCGAGTCCCCCCGGTACGAGCCGATTGTACGTCGGACCGAGCGTCGCGCTTCTTGCGGGCTCGCGCCATTCGGCAGGAACGAGAGGGTGCTCGACCCATGCATGCTGCATGTATTCACGCTTGAGAAGCGCGAGCCATGCCGCCTCGAGCATCGCCACTCTTTCCGGAGCACCGGCGAACGTATAGTAGCGGCGGTCTTCCAAATAGAGCGTGCATTCACCGTGTTCGCCTTCGGCTGCGAACACGACGCGGGCTCGCGGCGTACCGATCTCGATCGGCGCTTCGCCGCGTTCTGACTGCTCGTAGAAGTCGTCGCGCAGCGTGAGAGTGATTGTCGTCGATCGAAAAACGGCCGAGGTCGAGCGGCGAGGAGGACTTGGGGACACCACGCGCTCGGGCCAACCCGCGAACTTGCCGACGATTCCCGACTCGCGAGCCAACGTCTCGCCCACGAGCTCTCCGATGAGCTTCGAGACGTGAGCCCACGGCCACACGATGGGAATCCAACGCCACGCGAGAGCCGGACTCGTCTCCGCCATCATGTGATCTCGAAGAGGGAAGGGAGCACATCGCCGCCCTTACCGAGAAACACCTCGTCGAAGGCGCGCGCGTTCTCGGGCCGTTCGGGGCCGACGTAGTAGGTCTTGGCACCGAAGCTCTTCGCCGCGTGAGCGAAAGCGGCAGCGGGATAGACGACACCGGAGCTGCCAATGGTGACGAAGACCGAGCTCTGTCTAAGCTCGTCGTCGATGCGGTCCATGCCGAACGGTACCTCGCCGAACCAGCAGATGTGGGGGCGAACGTCTTCCCCGCAAGCGCAATGCGGAAGCTCGCCGAAGTAGACCTTGTCGTCGACGAAGGGCTCGCGGCCACACGCGCTCCGCGTTCCCCAACTGGCGCAACGGCTCTTCGCCAGCTCGCCGTGCATGTGAAGCACGTCGACATTGCCAGCCGCCTCGTGAAGCGGATCTACGTTTTGTGTGCAAAGAAAGAATCTATCTCCAAGAGATGCTTGGAGTTTTGCCAATGCGACATGGCCCGCGTTGGGGAGGCAGGTCGAAGCTTGCGCTCGCCTCTCGGAGTAGAAGCGCCAGACGAGCTTGGGATCGCGCCGATACCCCTCCGGCGACGCGACGTCTTCGACGCGATGGTCTTCCCAAAGACCGTTGGCGTCGCGGAACGTGCGTAGCCCGCTCTCGGCGCTGATGCCGGCGCCCGTGAGGACGAAAATGCGATCGCTCTTACGGATCGAGATCATGAGTACCTATTTACATCGACCTCGAGGCAGTGTGACGATCGCACTCTTGAAAGCGACGCACTGACGATGTCGAAAACGACCATCTGGTTTTCGCCGACGGCCCTCCTCGGAAAAGAGCACGCCGCTCACGTTTTCTCGAAGTGGCTGACGGACGAAGAACGAGCCCGCCACGACCGTTTCCTCTTCGAGAAGAATCGCCACGAATTTTTGGCGACGCGAGCGCTCGAACGAACGGTTCTCGCCGCGCATCTCGGCTGTTCGCCCGACGCGATTCGCTTCGAGCGAAACGCCTACGGCAAGCCCAGTATCGTCGGAGAGCCCAAGCTCCGCTTCAATCTCACGAACACGCTCGACCTCGTCGCATGCACCGTCTCGGAGTCCGGTGACATCGGCATCGACGCGGAGCCGCTCGCACGCGCCGATACGGTCCTCGAAGTCGCGAGCTCCGTATTTCTTCCGAGCGAGATCGCCGAGCTCGAAGCGCTCGATGTCTCCGCCAAGAGTCGTCGCGCCGTCGAGCTGTGGACGTTGAAGGAGGCCTACATGAAGGCAATGGGAATGGGCATGTCGCTTCCGCCCGACTCGTTCGGGTTCACGGCGCGGGCGCTCTCCTCTCCGCCGAAAGAAGATTCCGATCCTTCACGCTGGCGCTTCGAAGTCGTGGAGATTGAACGGCATCTCGTGTCGGTCGCGATCGAGCAGGCCGGTACCGAGTCGATCGCCGTGGGAACCGAGCGCGTCGTTTTTGGCTGAAATCGAGGCGCTTTAACCGTCCGCGTTCTTTGAAAGAAGGGCGACCAGTGCTACTCATGGCGGGTGGCGAAAGGGCCCGCGAAACCGCCTCCGGCGCCGGCTTTGATTGCGGATCACGTGAGTGACCAAGATCGACCGACGCGACGCGAGATTCTGACGCGCGTCGGCGCAGGCGTCGGTGTGCTCGCAGGCGCCGGGCTGATCGGCCGCCTCACGTGGGATCACGGCGGATTCGGGCAGACCGTCGGTACGGGCGCGCGGCAAGTCCGCGACTACCGCCTCAAGGACCCGAGCGAGCACGCGGAGCTCGCAATTGCTCGTGCGCGCATCGACGAGATCTCGCCGGATGCCGAAGTGATCGTGAAGCGCGCAGTCGATGCGCTCGGTGGCATGAAGCGATTCATCAGCCGCGGCGATGTCGTCGTCATCAAGCCGAACATCGGCTGGGACCGCATGCCGATCCATGCTGCGAACACGAATCCCAATGTCGTTGCCGCCGTCGCCAAGCTCGCGTTCGACGCCGGCGCGAAGAAGGTCGTCGTGGCCGATGGCTCGTGCAACGACCCTGCGCGTTGCTTTCAGCGCTCGGGCATCATGAAAAAAGCTTCAGCAGTCGGGGCCGACGTCATCTTGCCGGCCGAGCACCGTTTTCGAACGATGCGTCTCAAGGGCGACGTGCTCGACGAGTGGCCCGTCTTCACGACGTTGGTCGAGGCCGACAAGGTCATCAACGTACCCATCGCGAAGCATCACAACCTCGCGAAGTTCACGGCGGCCATGAAAAATTGGTACGGCGTGCTCGGTGGAAGGCGCAATCGCCTGCATCAAAACATCGACACGTCGATCGCGGATCTCGCGACCTTCATGCGCCCCACGCTGACAATCATCGACGCGATGCGCGTGCTCATGCGCAACGGCCCGCAGGGCGGAAACATCGACGACGCGAAAGACATGCACACGATCGTCGCCTCGGTCGACCAGGTCGCCGCCGACGCCTTCGCCTGCACGCTCATCGGTCAGCACCGCGACAACCTGCCTTAATTGAAGATGGCGCATGAGCGCGGTATCGGAACGATGTTCTGGGAAAACCTCCGCGTGAAGGAAGTTTGAGTTGAGCACCTCGCCAAGCACGTCGCGTCCAGCGCACGCCTCCGCGCTCCTCGACCTCGCAAAAATCGAATCGGGAGACGCCCACGCCTCGCACGGGGCGATCGACGTCTCCCCGATCCCGTGGCTCACCGGCGAAGTCGGAATGGTAAAGGCGCTCGACCGCGACACCTCGTGGGTGCCATCCTTCGAGCTCCCTGCGAAAGCCGTAGGACCGACGATTCCTGCCGCCGTCGAAGCCCCGAAAAAGTCAGGCTGCGGAACCGGAAACTGCGGCTGCAAAGGGAAATCCTCCACCGCGCCCTCGACCTCGACCTCGCCCTCGACCTCGACCTCGCCCTCGACTTCGACTTCGACTTCGACCGCGACCTCGACCTCGACCTCGACCTCGACCTCAACCGCCGCCGCCAAGCGTCCCAAGAAGCTCGACCCAAAGCGCCCCGGCTCCGGCATCCCCGCGCGCAAAGTGATCCGCGTTCTCGTTTGGGCGCGCCGCTTCTCCCAATCCGCGTTTTTCGCGGTCTTCATGTACTTCCTGTTCCAGACGGGCTTCCGCGGCAATTTCACCGCGCAGTCCGACGCGCCCGTTCGCTTGCCGCTTCCAGTCGAAGCCTTCTTGCTGGCGAATCCTTTCGTCGCGGCGATGACGTTCCTCTCGACGCACACGATCTATCGCGGGCTCCTTTGGAGCATCGGACTCCTCGCGTTGACGATGGTAGTCGGCCGCGTGTTCTGCGGCTGGATCTGCCCCTTCGGAACGCTTCATCACTTCTTCGGCTGGATTCTCCCGTCCAAAAAAGGTCGAGGAGCGCTGCGCGTCGAGGCCAACAAGACGCACGGCTACCAGCGCGTGAAGTACTACATGATGTACGGCTTTCTCGTGGCGGCCGTCTTCGGGAGCGCCATCGGCGGCCTGTTCGATCCCATCTGCGTTGCCGTCCGCGCGATCGGTCTCGGCGTCATTCCCGCGATTCAGTACCTCACGAGTCGTGGGCTCGGCCTCGGGCAGTCCGTTCCGCTGCGTCCCGTTCAGGGGGCCAGCGATGGTCTTCAAGACGTGCTCGCGCATACGGTCTGGCAGACGAAGCAGTTCTACTTCCACGAGACGTGGTTCATCGTCTTTCTGCTCGTCGCGATCCTTTTTGCGAACCGATTGATCCCGCGATTCTGGTGCCGCGTGCTTTGCCCGCTCGGCTCATTCTTGGGAATCTTCGCGCGATTTGCGGTCTTCGGCATGGAGAAGGACCATGCAAAGTGCACGGATTGCAATCTCTGCCTCGTGAATTGCCAAGGTGCAGATAGCCCCCAAGGCGGCGTGAAGTGGCGCCAGGACGAGTGCCACATGTGCATGAACTGCGAAAGCGCATGCCCCGAAGACGTCATCAAGTTCCGCTTTCTGCCGAACCGTCGTAGCGCGATCACGAAGCCCGACCTCGACAAGCGCATGACACTGGCGACGGTCGGAATCGGCGCCGCGGCGCTCCCCGTCATGCGCATCGCCGACAAGCTCGACGTGAACTATCACCCCAAGGTGATTCGCCCACCAGGTGCGGTCGAAGAGCGCGCGTTCCTCGAGCGCTGCATCCGCTGCGCAGAATGCATGAAGGTGTGCCCGAACAACGCCCTTCACCCCGCGTTCTTCGAAGCCGGAATCGAAGGCCTTTGGACGCCGATCCTCATTGCGCGCGTCGGCTACTGCGAGCACTCGTGCGTGCTCTGCGGCCAGGTTTGCCCGACGGGTGCGATCCAGAAGATCACCGAGAAGGAAAAGCTCGGCATCGGAGTCGCGCCCGTGAAGATCGGAACGGCCTTTTATGACGTGGGTCGCTGCTTGCCTTGGAGCATGGGAACCCCGTGCATCGTGTGCGAGGAGTTCTGCCCGACCTCACCGAAGGCGATTTGGGTCGAAGAGGTCGAAGCGCCGATGCGTGAGCCGAAGGCTGGCGAGAACGGTGAACCGCCTGCGATGAAGACGGTTCACCTGCAAAGACCGCACGTGGATCCGAGCCTCTGCATCGGCTGCGGCGCCTGCGAAAAAGTGTGCCCCGTCCAGGATCAGCCCGCCGTGTACATCACGAGCGTCGGCGAATCGCGTTCGAAGACGAACGTCATCCTCCTCGAAAACACGAACTACAACCAGAAGACCTGAGCCCCTCGTCGCGCGTGCTAGCTTGCTCGCCGCATGTACGTCCCGCTTCTCTTCGTTCACTCGCTCGTTCGTTGGCTCGTGCTCGCGTCCGCAGTCTTCGCGATCTTTCGTGCGTTTCGTGGTGCCGCGAAGAACGCGCCTTTCGAGAAGATAGACAACCGCGCCGGATTCCTCTTTCTTGGCCTCTGCGATCTGCAGCTGCTCTTGGGACTCATCCTCTACTTCGGTGTCGGCATCTATTCGCGCACCGCCCTTTTGGACATGAAGGGCGCGATGAAGGACTCCATCCTCCGCTTCTGGGGCGTCGAGCACGTAACGGCAATGCTCCTCGGCATCACGCTCGTTCATGTCGGTCGAGCGCTCTCGAAACGCGCCTCGACGGATCTCGCGAAGCATCGGCGCGCTCGCAACTATTACCTCGCGGCGCTCGTGCTGATTCTCGCGGGAATCCCATGGCCCGGAACCGTCTACGCGCGTTCGCTGATCCCGACTCTTTAGCGCAACCTTCTCCGGGCGAGCTCTCAGCTCAGCTCTTCCACTTGGCGACTTGCGCCAGAATGGTCGAGCGACGTTTCACGAGATTGCCGAAGTCGTCGGGGGCGCCGATCCCGAAGAACTCCGTGTAGTAGAGCATGCTCGAAACGCGGAAAATCGCGCCCGTCTTCGTGATGGACGTAGGACCGCCTGAATCGCCGGGACACGTCCAGCGGATGGGACCCATCGGGAACTCGCGCTTTTGTTTTTCGCCGAGGTTCGGCTCGGGCTTCGTGCTCGGGTTGCCATTGCCATCGGGGCGATTCTGGCAGCCGAATCCGTAGATCGTGACGGGCGTGTTGCTCGCGTCCGTGGGCGTGCTCGTCGCGAGGGTCGCCGGCACGGCGAGCGTCGAGGGAATGTGACGCATGAGCCGCGCGACCGCTACGTCGTCTTCTCCGAGTTTCCCACTCGACGTGTAAGAAATGATCGCGTCGAAGGTGAAG
>JAHFDV010000312.1 GCA_023248815.1 Myxococcales bacterium | reverse complement strand
TGAAGCGAAGCGAAGCGTCGTCCTCGGCCACCAAGACGCGCGCAGATGATCGCTCGTGTGTGCTCGGTGCGGTGCCCTCGCGTTCGTCCCAGTCCAAGTAGAGACTTGCGTCCATGCGACCTCCTTTCGAAGGAGGGCACTGCATCGTCCGTGCCGCGAGCGCCAACGTCAAAATACGCCACTTTTTCGTGCACCGCGGCGTCCGCCAAGTGCGTCGTTTCGACCCAACGCCCCCGTTTGACCAAGGCGTCGCTGATCAGCGCTCGACGAGGAACACGGGCGATCCCGTCAATGCGAAAGTTGCTTTTCCATCCGCCGCATCGGCGGCAGACTTCGCTCCATCCCAAGCGTAGACATCGAAGCCGCTCGTCGTTGCAAGAGACGCGCTGGCGGAGGCTGTCTCGGATGTGCCTTGCGTCGCCGCCCAAAGAGCGACGCGGCGTTTGCCGTCCTTCGCGAAGGCCACTCCGCGCGCGCCGCTTGGAAGCCCGAGCGCTTTCGTCGCGGCCTCGTCGTACGTGGCGCCTCCGAGCTGTGCAACGAGTGTCGTATACGCCTTCCCGGTGTCGGTCTTGGTCGCCTGAGCGACGCCGCTGAGTGAGCCGATGTCATTGTAGAGGCCCATGTGTGAATAGGCCTTGTCGTCCGATCCATTCGAAAGAATGAACCAGTCGATGCCACCGATGCCGTTCGCCTGCGCCGTCGTCATGAGCTTGATGAGATAGCTGCGCGCGAATTCGGGACCACCGATATCGGGATAGTCCGAGCTCTTGATCGAGGGCGCTCCGCTCTCCGACACGTTCCATCCACGGATCTTCTTGCCACGTGAATCGAGAACGGCTGCGAGTGCATTTTTCGACGCGACGAAATCGTCGACGGACACGTCCGAGCTCTTGGCGCCGAAGATGGGGTAGTAGTGGAAGTCGACGACGTAGAAGTACGAGGCTCCTGTCGATGGATACGCCGCGGATACTGAGCCATCTTGCGGGTTGTCCGTGTAGCGAAGAACGGCGTCGAGGAACGCGGGGTAGCCGATTCCGCCCGTCGCGATCATCGCGTCCTTGTCGGCTTTGGTTGCCGCTTCCTTCGCGATGCGCAGCATGCGGACGTAGTCGAAGATCGATCCGTTGAAGCGAATCAGATCTGCTTTCGTCGGCGGGGCCGTCTTCCACTTCTCGACGACGTGCCAATCACCCACGAAATCAGGCTCATTCCAGATGTGCCAAACCTTGATCGAGTCTTTGTAGGTCGAGACGACCTTGAAGATGTACGACGCCCAATAATTGTTGGGATTGATGTTCCCGTCTGCGCCATAGATCGGCTCGTAGAGGTTCTTTGGAATGTAGTACTCGTTCTGCCAGTCTTCGGAGCCCGCGGGAGCCGTGCTCAGACCGACCGTCTCCGAGCCAATGAGGAAGCCGATGTGGTTCTTCATCCCAAGCGAGGCGTACGTCGCGACATCTCCCTTTTCGATCTCGTAGCCCCACGTCTTGAGATGGGCCGCGGGAAGCTTCACGCGAATGCTGCGCGCGCCCGCTTGCGATCCGAGCGTTGCTTCTTTGTCGTCGCCCCAACTCGCGTTGCGATGCCCCATGTTGAGGCCATAGCGAAAACCATAAGGCAACGGGTCGGTCGAGCTCGTGTTCGTGGTGCCGCCATCTCCGTCGTTCCCGCCAGGAGACGAACCTCCCGGGTTTGCTCCGTCGGGACCATTCTTCCCCGTGTTGCCATTCGCGTCGTCCGAGCCGCATGCAAGAAGGACCAGAGCCGCAAGACCGAGCAGCGAGCTTCGCATGTCCTCAGCATATCGAAATGCGCCTGCGCTGCCTGTTTTGTAGACGATTCAGGGATCACCTCGGCGCCCAGTGTAGGCTGACGGAGCGATGAGCGAGGAACTCGATGCGAAGTACGAAGCGTGGATTCGCGAGCTCACGCGCCGCAAAGAAGACATCGCGAAAAACCGCACGATGTACGTGCGCTCTTTCATCGCGTTCATGATCTTTTCCGCGCTCGGATACATCTGGGGTCCGTGGATTGGAGCGGGATCCGTGCTCACGGGGATCCTCGTGTGTCTCTTCGGTTGCTACACGGTGCTGTTCCGCGAAGGCGAGCTCGAGGAGGAGATTGCGCGACTGCGGGAGACGCAGAGAGAGCAGCGCGAGCGGACGCACTGATCCTCTCGATTGGAGAATGGCCGTACTGCGCGCGTCGCTCGGCTTCATCATCTTCGTGAGCTAGGCTTTCTGCCGTGCAAGAGCCAAACCCGCTGATCAATCTCATTGTTTCGCGACGCAGCGTCTCGACGCTCATCGAGCCGGGTCCTTCGCCCGACCAACTCCGCAGCATTCTTCTCGCGGCGAGCGCCGTGCCCGATCACGGGCTCCTCCGTCCTTTTCGCTTCGTGGTGGCCGAAGGGGAAGGGCGCGCGCAGTTCGGGGACGCGCTGGCTCGCACCGCGCAAGAGCGCATGCCCGGACTTCCGCCGCACAAGTTCGATGGCATCCGTCAAAAGGCGTTCCGATCCCCCACACTCGTCGCGCTCATCTCTTCACCCAAGCCTGGAAAAATAGCGGTTTGGGAACAGTCGGCGACGGCTGCATGTGCCGGCTACGCGATCGTTCTCGCCGCGCATGCACTGGGCGTCGGCGCAATTTGGAAGAGTGTTCCCTTCACGAAGGGGAGCGCACTGAGCGAGGTGCTCGGGCTCACGGAAGACGAAGAGATGCTCGGGTGGATTCATCTCGGGCAGCCGGGACGCGACGACGAAGCTTCACCACGCGTCCCCCTCGCGCTCGACGAGGTGGTGACGGTGCTCGCAGACAACGCGCGCAGACCTTATCGCTGAAGCGTGTGCGCGCAGATTGCCGCGCTCACTGACACTTGGCGCTCGAGCACTTGCTCGAGATGCACTCGCCCATCGCGTGATAGAGCGCGTGCCCATCGAGGTCGGCGTGGCACTTGGCTTCGTTGGGCTTGAGAAAGCAGTCGTTCCAGCAGCCCGCGTTCGCGTAGCACCCGGCGACGGCATCACAGCAATTGGATTCCACGCAAGTTTGGCATGTTGCCGGTTCGAGCCCAGCGAGAACGCCGACACACGTCGCGCCCGCGTCGCCACCGATGCATGATTCGTGGCAATCACCGCCTTTGCAAGTGAGATAGGCGTCGACGCGCGCGTGTGTCTCTTCCGTTTTCTCGCAAGCGTTTCCGTCCATGCCGCTCACGCAGGCGAAACAATCCGTGTCTCCTTCGCATGCCGTCAGCGCGTCGCAGCACGACGCCTTCATGCAGGTGCCGCACTCGCCTTCGAGGGAGGCGGTGCACGATTCGGTCGGTCCAGAGTCTCCCGCGGCTGCTGCCTTCGGTGAATCGCTCGAACATCCAGACGATGTGAGAAGGAGAGCAAGAGCGGTCGACAAAACGGCCGGAGAAAGCGTGATGAATCTGAGTTGCATGTTCGCGAGAGATGCCATCCCTCGAGTCACGGCTATGTGTCAAGCGGAGCTCACTGCCCGAGCTTGGGAATGAAGTCCGCACCGAACCGAAGCGATAGTCCTGCGTATCCCTTTCCTCCGAGCTCCTTCGAGCCGGTCGAGGCGTACGTGTCTCCGGAAAGCCAGCTCTCCGCCGTGTAATCGTAGTGAGTGCTGTAGCGCGGTGTGACGTCGAGCCGCGCATGCGCCCAGATGCCGAAGGTGAAGCGAGCCGGTCCTGTTCCGAAGGCCCAATCGACTCCAGTTCGTGCGCCCACGTGAGAGATCGTTCCGTCGGATCCAGGGTCGTCCGTTAGAAAGCCGCCCGATGCGTGCTCTCTGTGAGCGCCGCCTTCGACCAAAAAGTGATAGCCGCGCGGTCCATCCATCACGCCCACTCCGAGCAAGAGGCTCCCGCCGGCGCACCTCGCGATCGCGTCCGAGCGCGCGTGACCCAACGTTCACGCGTGTGACCCCGCATCACGCTTCCTGCGCGAACGACAAGGCTGGGTCGCGACGCGTCCATCCCGCTCGACTGCGCGCTCCAAGTTGCGACAGAGGCTCGAAAAACGAGAGGAATTGCGCTGCACAAACGCGCGCGCCACTCGCGCGACGGCGCTTCTTGCCGGAGCAAGCGACTCGTCCTCGTTGTCAGCGCGGCGCGACGCACGCATCCAACGCTGCGTCCTTGGCTCCGCGGAGGTCGACGCGATACCAACCCGAAATGGCAATCGGTACTTCGAGCGCGACGCTGCCCGTTCGCGCGATGGAGAGATCGCTCGAGCTCACTTCGTCGCCGAAGGTTGGACCGAAGTGTGGCGCGCCATTGCCGAGGTCGCGATCTCCGAGCGCGACTTGTGCGTGCACCGAACCCGTGACTTTCCACGTGAGGCGGAGCGTGTCACCTCGCGTTAGAGGAAAGCTCGCGTCGGTCTGGCATCCATCGAACCCATCTTGCCCGCAGAAGCCGCTCGCCGAGAGTGGGAGGCGCGAGTCGCTCGCGAGGTTTGGACGCGCCTCGAGATCGGCGCACGATCGAAACGTTTGCAGTGACGTGGTAGGAGCGGCGTGCGAGTGCCATTCTGCGAGAACGTAGACGCCGACGCGCTTGGCTTCGTCATACTTCATGTCACGCCACCCGACGTTTCCGCGCGCGCGAAGCCCAGGAACGACGACGAGTGCGATGAGACCGAGTACGAGCGGAACGCGCCAGAGCGCCGCGCGGAGGACTCGGCGCCGACTCTCTTGCATGCGGCTCTGTGCGAGCTTCATGTTCACACGTAGTCCTGCGTCGATCTTCTTTGCCCGCGCCGCCCACGCCGGCGGAATTTTCACCAAGTTGTCCGCGCCGCAATGCGTGCAACGAGCGCCGAGCGCAGACGGCTCGAAATCGAGCGGAGCACCGCAGGAACGACAGCTGGCCTTGCCGCCCTTCGACGAAGGTGGCTTCGCGCCGAGCGCCGCCTGCAGATCGCGCTTCGCGCTCACGCGTTCTCCGAAGAGACTCCAGATCAAAAGCGCGATCGGCGTGATCACGAGTAAGCCCACCCCGAGCAGATACGATTGACTCGGTGGGAGAACGTGCCGCAAGCGCTCGTGCGTGCGTTTCTCCCAGGCGATCTCGAGGAGTGCGACGGGGATGCGGCTCACACGGAGGAGCAACACGAACATGAACGGCAGCCCGACGACCCAGAGCATGGGATGCACGAGAAACGCGGCGACCTTCTGCGTCCATGACGGCGGGGATCCAATCGCGGCGAACAGCTTCTCGGCCTCGGCGCGCGAAGCCTTTTCGCGTACGAGCGCACCGCCCGCGTAGTCGATTGTCGTCTCTTCGTGACAAAACGAACACGTGACGCGGTCTCCATCCTTTGCCGGCTTCAGCACCGCACCGCAGTGCGGACAATCGAAGACCTGCGCGTCGACGGGATTCATGGGTGACGATTCTCTTCGTCGTCGGGCGCGCAAGCAAGACTTGGATCACCCTTTGGGCGAGTGAACGAGACACTGCGCACCCGCGTTTCAGCCGTTTTTGCGCGACGACGCTTCGCTCAACGCGCCCAGAATGATCCGACTCACCGCGGAGATGTGATTCTCTTCGAACACGATCTCGTCGTGGTGGCAATCCATACGATGGACCGCGCATGCTCGGAGCGCGCCCTGCCATGCGGTGACGTTGGACGGCTCGAGATCTTGACTCGAGATAAGCACCGCCTCGGCCTCGACGCCTGACGTAATGTGAGTTTCGCGCAAGCCTTCGAGGACGGCGTGGCAGAGACGAAGGAAGCCGAGATCACGCGGACCGATCTGACGTCGGTCGACGATTGCCTCCGTAGAAGGATGGCCCAAACCGATGTGCACCAGGAAATCGAGGAGCGGATCATCGAGCTCGCGCCGCAGATCGGCCACGGTGAGCCTAACGTCGTCTTCCGTCGCGCGTTCTGCCACCCGAATATATTGCGTGAGCGGTGCAAACCATTGGCTCGGTGCAGAACCGGGAAATGCGCCGTCGATGAGGATCAGCGGGAGGACGTCTTCCCCTTCTGCGATGAGCTTCTTCGCCGCCAAGAGCGCGAGCGCGCAACCTGCAGAAAATCCGCCGAGCCGATAGGGACCGGAAGGTGAGACCTCGCGAATCGCCTCAACGTATGCTTCTGTCATTGCCTCGATCGACGGGGTAGGACCAGCGTCGTCACGCCATTTTGCATAGAGACCGAAGAGCGGCTGATCGGGGCCGAGGTGTGGTGCGAACACCGCCATGTGACGGGGGTCTCCGGAGCGTGCGGGGAAGATGAACCACGGGACGCGAGACCCGTGCGGTTGGATCGGGACGATGCACTCGCGGTACTCGCGCGCGCGATCGATCTCGCTCGCCAGTTGAGAGATAGTCGGCGACGCGAAGAGAGAGGCAAGGGGGACGCGCTTCTTCAAGTGCTCTTCGACGCGGCTGATCATTCGAAGTGCGGAGAGCGAGCTCCCGCCGAGCACGAAGAAGTCGTCCGAGATGCCGACGCGCTCGACACCGAGAATGTTCTGCCAAAGATCGGCGAGCTCCTCTTCGATCCACGTCCGCGGAGCTTCGTAAGGCCGATCGGCAAAGATCTCGGGCTGCGGGAGTCGCTTGCGGTCGACTTTGCCACTCGCGTTGAGCGGGAGCGCCGAGAGAATGCTGATGGTCGAAGGGACCATGTAGCCCGGAAGCTTTGCCGCAAGGGCTCCACGGATCTCGTCCACTGTGTTTCGGTCGCCATCGCGAAGGACCACGTAAGCCGCGAGGAACTTCTGCGCTGCGGCATCTTCACGCACGGTGACCGCAGCAGCAGTGAGACCCGGCTGGCTTTGCAGGACAGACTCGATCTCGCCGAGCTCGATTCGAAAGCCGCGCAGTTTGACTTGCGCGTCGACGCGGCCGAGAAAGTCGAGCTGGCCCGACACGAGACGGCGCACGCGGTCTCCGGTTCGATACATTCGCTCGCCATTCTTCACGAAAGCGTCCGGTAGGAAACGCTCGGCCGTCAAATCGGTGCGCGCGACGTAGCCCCGCGCGACGCCAGCCCCGCCGATGAAGAGCTCACCGGGAAGTCCCACGCCGACCTCCTCGAGCTCGTCGTCCAATACGTAGAGCGCCGTGTTGGCGAGCGGTCCTCCGATGCGTACCGGGCCGTCGTCGATGGGGAGTGCGCCCGACCA